>NZ_JACSOF010000085.1:0-28144 GCF_014349205.1 Photobacterium sp. BZF1 | reverse complement strand
AGGGACATAAATTGCCAACCTTCGTTAGCAGGCACCAAACCGACAGCAGGTCGCCCCCGGCTAGAAGATTCCTGGATCGCGGTTTCTTTGATCAAGGTTAATTTTTGTAGTTAAAAAAAAGGCAATAGTTTTGCGATATAATGAGAGCTGGCACAAATATCGTCTTGTTTTTCATGAATCCCCGTGACCATTGTCACGGACTTAACATAATCGGCTTCACAATTAGTTCGCAAAGTAAAAAAATTCAATTTGTATTAAATGATGACAGATTTTATCGGGAGTTTAGGCATGTATGTCGCCCAGCCTGGTCACATCGACCACATCAAAAGAAATAATGCCGGCAGCGTATACAAGCTTATTGACTTGTTTGGCCCAATCTCCCGCATTGAGCTTTCCAAACGCAGCCAATTAGCGCCCGCGAGCATTACTAAAATTACTCGTGAGCTGATTGATGCGCACTTGATCAAAGAAACCGCGATCCAGGAATCTTCTAGCCGGGGGCGACCTGCTGTCGGTTTGGTGCCTGCTAACGAAGGTTGGCAATTTATGTCCCTTCGCCTCGGGCGAGGGTACTTAACCATTGCCCTACACGAATTGGGCGGTGATATCTTGGTGGAAGAACGGCAGGATATCGATGTACTCCACCAAGATGAAGTACTGAAAAAGCTTATCTCTGAAATTCACACTTTCTTTGCCAATCATGTGAGTGAGCTTGATCGTATTACAGCAATTGCAGTCTCGCTGCCCGGTGTCGTCAATGCCGAGGCCGGTACGATTATCCAGATGCCGCACTACGAGGTGCATAACCTCGAACTGGGACCTGCAATTCACCAAGCAACAGGGTTACCCGTGTTTATCGGCAATGATACCCGTTCATGGGCCTTGGCCGAGAAACTGTTTGGTAACTCCAGGGATGTGGCCAATTCCATCCTGGTGTCTATCCACCATGGTGTTGGTGCCGGTATCGTACTCGATAATGTGGTTCTGCAAGGCCGCATTGGTAATGTCGGTGAGCTAGGCCATATCCAAATCAAACCTTATGGCAAGCGATGTTTCTGTGGCAATCATGGTTGTCTTGAAACTGTCGCCAGTGTGAAAGCCGTTATCGAGCAAGTGGAGCAGCGTTTGCGTGAGGGGCATCCATCTTCTTTGCACGGCAAAAGCCTGACGATAGAGCGGATCTGTGACGCGGCCATTGCGGGTGATACGTTGGCGCGTCAGGTTATTATCGAGCTGGGACACCATTTGGGGCAGGCGATCGCGATCATGGTTAACTTGTTCAACCCGGAGAAGATCCTCATTGGCGGTGAATTCAACCGGGCAAAAGATATTTTGTACCCTGCGATTATGGAGTGTGTACGTAATCAATCTTTGCCGGTGTATAACCGTGATTTGGTGATCGAACAGAGTTCGTTCTACACCCAGGCAACCATGCCTGGTGCGGCTTTGGTGAAGCAGGCCATGTATGACGGCCATTTGCTGATGAAATTGATTGAAGGTTAGTCTTTATTGGTTTTATAAGTCAGCATGTCTTTGTAAAAATTCACATCCACAGACATGTGCTTTGATTGGGTTGTATCTTAGCTGTCTCTTTTCAATTGCTCATCAATGACATTGTGCAGAAATGATAACGCTGCACGGTGGTCATTGCGGCTCATAAACCATTGCTTTTGGTTTGTTTCCAGAGGCAATAACTCTAGCCATCGTTGGCAGACCCAGGTCATATCATTGTAATCGGGCAGGGGATAGTTTTCTGCGTGTTCGGGATACTCTTCAAACAAGGCTTTCAAGCTGTTAGATATGTCCCGGTCGACAAACTTAATTTGGCTGGGCGTCCAATTGGACATCGGAGTGACATCACCAAACCGCAGCCCATCGTCTTCTTGCCAATGTTTGTTGATTAAAAACTTTTCAACGCCCCGGATAGTAATACCCAATAGGCCATCAGGAAGTTTTTCGAAATCAGTGATGATCACTCGGGTACCGAAATGACACAGAGAATCTTCGTCTTTCATGCAGAGACCGAAGCCATTGCCATCACCCATAGCCAGTTTGACCAAACGGGTGTAGCGAGGTTCGAAAATCCGCAATTTACTTATCCCGCCTGGTAGCAGGTAAATCTGTAACGGAAATAGTGGTAATTGCATAGTTCTAGCCTTACTGACGTTATTCATTATAAATACGATCCAATCATAAGTTGGGATTGCTATAACGTTCAGGAAAAGTATAAGCAGACAACTATTAGACGTTGTCTGCTTTTCGATACTACTTAAGTGCTAACTGGATGGCAGATGTAAGAAGGCTAAGTTGTTGTTGGTTAATGATAAAAGGAGGCATTATGTAGACAAGTGTGCCAAAAGGGCGAATCCAGACGCCGCTGTCTACAAAAGTTTCTTGAATACGGGCCATATCAACGGGTTCATACAACTCGACAACACCGATGGCACCAAGCCAGCGAACGTCCTTGACCTTATCCAGCTTTCCTATCTCGGGAAGTGACTCAGCTAGTTGTTTTTCAATTGATTTCACTTGATGTTGCCAGTGGCCTTGGGCGAGGATATCCAAGCTGGCATTGGCCACGGCGCAGGCCAAAGGGTTGCCCATAAAGGTAGGTCCATGCATAAAGCACCCCGCTTCGCCGCCACATACCGTATTTGCGACATGTGTACTGGTTAAGGTGGCCGATAGGGTCATGTACCCGCCGGTGAGCGCCTTGCCCACACACATAATATCAGGACTGATACCCGCATGTTCGCAAGCAAATAATTTTCCTGTCCGGCCAAAACCGGTCGCAATTTCATCGGCGATGAGCAATATTCCGTATTCGTCGCATAGCTGACGCACCCTCTGAAGGAAGGTCGTATGGTAAATACGCATCCCTCCAGCCCCTTGGACAATAGGCTCGATGATCACAGCAGCAATTTCTGAGTGGTGCTGCTCTAGCTGGTAGCGGAAGTCATCAATATCTGATTCCTGCCACTCGTCAAAGAAGCCACTTTCAGGTGATTGGGCGAAAATATGCTCCGGTAAGAACCCTTTATAAAGACTGTGCATAGAGTTATCTGGGTCGGTGACCGACATGGCAGCAAATGTATCACCGTGATAGCCATGTTTAACCGTCAAGAACTTCGGTCGGCGCTCTCCTTTGGCATGCCAGTACTGCAAGGCCATTTTTAGGGAAACTTCCACCGCAACGGAACCTGAATCAGCTAGGAATACGTGCTGGAGGGGCTCTGGTGTGATATCTACCAGTTTACGGCAAAGCTCAACGGCAGGCTGGTGGGTAATGCCGCCGAACATGACATGTGACATTTTGTCGAGCTGGGCTTTGGCTGCCTCGGTCAGAGCTGGGTGGTTATAACCGTGGATGGTTGACCACCATGACGACATCCCATCAATAATTTCCCGTCCATCTTCAAGTTGTAAATATACCCCGTTGGCACTGACTACTGGATAGCATGGCAGTGGGTTGAGTGTTGAAGTGTAAGGGTGCCAGACGTGCTTCTGGTCAAATTCCAAATCGACTTTATCGCGTGTTTTTTGCACAGTTGTAAACCTTGCTCCTTGTTGGTGGTTGACAGTCTACCGTCTGAAAGTAGACTAGCCAAGTAACAAGAAGCAATGAATGCAAAATCTCAACGGCTCAAATTAGAGCACGTTGAGCACATAATAAGAGGTGATTACACGTGGAAGTACGTCACGACTGGACAGTCGAGGAAGTTCAAGCGCTATTTGATAAGCCATTTATGGATTTGGTGTTTGAGGCCCAGCAGGTACACCGTCAGTACCATGATCCCAACAAGGTACAGGTGAGCACGTTGCTTTCAATCAAAACAGGCGCATGCCCTGAAGATTGCAAGTACTGTCCGCAAAGTGCGCATTACCGTACCGATGTAGAACGAGAGCGTCTGCTAGAAGTTGAGCGTGTACTGGATGCGGCACAGAAAGCCAAAACATCAGGCGCGACCCGGTTCTGTATGGGGGCTGCATGGAAGAACCCGAAAGAGCGCGATATGCCGTACCTATTGGATATGGTGCGCGGGGTGAAGTCCATGGGACTGGAAACCTGTATGACCCTTGGCATGATCACCGGCGAGCAAGCCAACGAACTCGCTGAAGCCGGTTTGGATTATTACAACCACAACCTTGATACCTCGCCGGAATTCTACGGCAATATCATCACAACCCGCACATACCAAGACCGCCTTGATACCTTGAGCCATGTGCGCGAAGCCGGCATGAAGATCTGTTCCGGCGGCATCATCGGTATGGGTGAAAGTTCCCGTGACAGAGCCGGATTGCTGGTTGAGCTTGCTAATTTACCGACTCACCCCGAGAGTGTGCCAATTAACATGTTGGTGAAGGTGAAAGGGACACCGCTTGAGTCTGTTGATGATGTCGATCCGTTCGATTTCGTTCGTATCATCGCGGTCGCACGTATCATTATGCCTAAATCGGCGGTGCGTTTATCGGCTGGCCGGGAAGACATGAACGAACAGATGCAGGCATTGTGTTTTATGGCGGGTGCAAACTCGGTGTTCTACGGTTGTAAGCTGCTGACGACACCTAACCCGGGCGAAGACAAAGACATGCAATTGTTTGCCAAGCTAGGGATCAACCGCCAGGAACAGGCCGCTAAGCCGGATGAAGTGCAGGCACAGGAGTTGTTGGGGCAAGTCGCCCAGCGAGTTGCCGCGCGGCCAAGCAAGGATGATTTGTTCTACGATGCATCGGTTTAATCAACGCATCGCTTCAGCCCTTGAACAAAGACAGGCACAAGGGCTTTACCGGGCCGTGAACTGCCTCCACCGCGGACAAGATATGTCTGTGCAGTTTCGGGAACAGTCATTGCTGAACTTTTCTAGCAATGACTATCTTGGCCTTGCGCAAGATCCTGTACTGGTTGCTGCTTGGCAAGACGGGCTATCTCGCTATGGTGCCGGAAGCGGTGCCAGTCCGTTGGTGACAGGTTTTTATTCGCCGCATCAGCATTTGCAATCGCAGTTAGCCGAGTGGTTGGGCTTTGAGCAAGCGCTGTTGTTCAACAGTGGTTTTAGCGCTAACCAGGCGTTGCTATTTGCCCTGCTTCAGGAGGGCGATCACCTACTACAAGATAAGCTCAACCATGCATCTTTGATAGAAGCGGGGATGCTCTCACCTGCCTCGATGAGGCGCTTTGCCCATAATGACCCTTCTTCTCTCGCCCGTCTGTTGGCACGTATTCCTGATAGTTCCCCGAAACTCGTTGTGACCGAGGGGGTATTCAGCATGGACGGGGACCTCTCACCGCTTGCCGACATAGCCCATGTTTGCCAGCAATCCAGCAGTATGTTGGTAGTTGACGATGCCCATGGCTGTGGGGTGCTCGGTGAGTCTGGCCGGGGAAGCTGTGATTTTGCCGGTATCAAGCCCGATATTTTGGTGGTGACGTTCGGCAAAGCGTTTGGCTTGCAAGGCGCGGCAATACTGTGTAGCCATGATGTCGCCGAGTATCTGGTGCAATTTGCCCGCCATTTCATATATTCCACCGCCATGCCGCCCGCACAGGCACATGCTTTGTCAGCGGCGTGTGGCATTATCCAGCGTGATAATTGGCGCCGGGTGAAACTTGCTGATCATAGCGACAGTTTGGCGCAATACCTATTACCAGACGTCGAGATAGTAAATACGCAAACCCCAATCAAGCCGTTGATGGTGGGGAGCAGTGAGCGGGCAGTCAAATTTGCTGACAAACTACGTCAGCGCGGGCTATGGGTCAGTGCCATCCGGCCACCCACGGTTCCCGCTAATTCTGCAAGATTGCGGATCACCCTGACCGCCGCGCATAAAGACACTGAGATACGTGCGTTAGCACAGGCAATCAATGAGGTATGGCATGAAGAATAATGCAGAAACTGCAGTCCCTTCTTTGGACGATGTCGTTGTTACCGATAAGCAAGCAATCGCAGATGCCTTCGGCAAAGCCGCAAAGCACTATGATCAATCAGCGGCATTCCAGCGGCAGGTAGGCCATCACCTCATGGCGAAATTACCGGCGCTCAATGTCGCGGATAGCCAAGTTCTGGATCTGGGGTGTGGGACTGGGTATTTCAGCGAGCAGTTGCAGCTAAGGGGAATGAGGGTTTGCGCGACGGATTTGTCTTGCCAGATGCTTGAGCAGGCAAAGCAGCGTTGTGGTGAAGGTGTTACCTATATTGAGGGGGATGCTGAGCGCTTGCCGCTTGCTGATAACCAATTCGATTGTGCCTTCACTAGCCTAGCCTTGCAGTGGTGTGATGATCTGTCTGTGCCACTTAGGGAGTTGCGCCGTGTGGTAAAGCTAGGCGGCCATATCGTCTTTTCTACGCTGGTGGAAGGATCACTGCATGAGCTTTCTTATGCATGGAAACAGGTTGATCAATATCAACATGTAAACCAGTTTCTTTCGCAAAAGGCCATAAAACTTGCGCTGGCGCAAGCGGGGTGTACAGAGGTTGACCTAGAATTCCTGCCAATCACCATGTATTACCGCTCGGCAGTTGACCTTATGAAAGATCTGAAAGGTATAGGGGCAACACATATTCATCAGGGGCGAAAAGCAGGCTTGGCCGGTCGAAAGACGTTTAAGGCATTAGAGAGCGCTTATGATGAGTTTCGACATGAGGATGATCGGCTGCCGGCAACATACCAAGTCTGTTTTGGAGTAATTATTAATGACTAACGCTTTCTTTGTAACAGGTACAGATACTGAAGTAGGTAAAACTGTAGCCTCTCGCGCCATTCTTCATGCTGCAGCTAGCGCGAATATCAAGATGGCGGGTTATAAGCCGGTCGCATCTGGTAGCGCACCGACTGCTAATGGTATGCGTAATTCAGATGCCTTGTATATTCAAGACGCATCGGTTGTAGAGCTTGAGTACGACGAAGTTAACCCATACGCGTTTGAAGCGGCCATTTCCCCGCATCTGGCGGCTGAACAGGAAGACCGTGTTATCGAGTTTGATGTGCTGTCTAACGGTTTGCAGCACCTCAAACAAAAGTCTGATGTTGTTCTGGTTGAAGGTGCAGGTGGCTGGCGTGTCCCTGTTTCGTGGAACGACTACCTGTCTAGCTGGGTTAAGCAGGAAAAACTGCCAGTTATCTTGGTTGTGGGTGTCAAGCTAGGCTGCTTGAGCCATGCTATCTTGACTGCAGAAGCGATCAAGAACGATGGCTTGGAAGTGGTTGGCTGGGTGGCAAACCGCATTAATCCAGGCACCGAGAACTATGCTGATATCATTCGTATGTTGGAAGAAAACTTACCGGGTAAGAAACTGGGTGAGATCCCATACATGCCGGGTATCAAAAAGCGCAACCTGTCGAACTACATCGACCTGTCACCGCTTAGCCTGTAAAAGTTTTAGCTTGTGACTAGAGGTTTGATTCCTGAACCTAAATGACAAAAACCTGCCAAACGGCAGGTTTTTTTCGTTTATGTACTCTATATCTTAGGCTGAGGTTTTGTCATGCGATGTGGTGAGCTTCGGTAGGCAGTACCACGCAGCAGAAAATAGGATCAGGCTGTACGCTAGCAATTCTACACCTTCTTCAGCTAAGTTTTTTACCCCGCGTATATAATGCTCTTGCATGATACCTTGCCATAATTCGCCCATGCCGAAGATACGGGTAAAAACAAGCAAGGTCACCATAGCACCAAGCATCAAGCTAAAGCTGTTGTGCTTCATGTAATCCATAAGAGGTTTTACGGTGCTTTGACGATGCAGAATAGCGTAACCAATTGCGCTAGAGGCCAGCAGCCAAGCTGGGTACTTCCAAAAGCCATGGATAATTTGATCGAGTACGGAGTCCATCTCACGGATAAACATCACACCAAAGAAAGCGGAAACCAGAACGGCGAAACCCCGTTGCTGAGGGTGACGCACTGCAACAATAGCGAAAAGGCCTGATGTGGAGAATAAATAGGTTTCTTGCAGAAATTCCGTCCAGGAACTTTCACCAATATTATTTTGGATCTGTAGGACATCAAAATGGATGGTGAACGCAGATAGAGCGAGCAGTAGTGCTAGGACAAAGAACAGCGACAGGCTTTGATAAAGGGGTTGGTAAAGTGAGTTTGCCTGTGCCACTTGGGTGGCTGGGGTGGTGGTTGACGGCATAGCGTACCTGCATTCTGTAAGGAAATGTGAAGCGGGCAATTTTATGCTTGGTAGCTGAATCACAACTGAACCGTGATCTTGATCACGATATAGCGGTATAAATGACTACAGAGTATGGATAAGAAAAAACCTCTCTTTACAGAGAGGTTTTTAGAAAATCTGATTATAAAAGAAAACCTTTAGTTGTTGCCTGTTAGGCCAATAAGGGCTTCTTGTGTCTCAGTAAGCTTTTTGTTATTTCCGTCTAACCCAAGCTCTTTACGCGCTTCTTCTGCAGACATACCAAGATGACAGCGTAGAATGTCAATTGCTACCTGGTAGTTTTCGTGATCGGCCATCATTCCTCCTTGATAATTAATTACCATGCATCATCACTAACTAAATACGACAATAGAATATCTCAGTCGTAGATACAATAAGACTAAAGTCTAAACCTGTCTAGTCCATCTATTGCTCAGTGTTTCATATTTGCTTCTTGTATGCCATGTTGTCCATCCCTCATGCAATCTGGTAAGACCACTGCGGATGATACTTGATATCCAGCATAAATAGTCAGGCATTTTCGAGTGATATCTCAAGATGCTCTTTGTTGATTGCATCATTGAGAAAGCCACTTGTGAGTGCCTCTAAGGGAAAGGAAGCCGGAAGTGTCAGCGCGTTACTTAACCCATATCATCAATGTTTTACGAACCTGTGGACTTTAATAGCGCCCCGCAGAATGGAAGGTTAGATAGCAATAGAGGGACAGTAAATGGAACAAGATAAAGCGTATTCAGTGCTTGAGGCATTGGCAAATGGCGTAGATCCTATGACTGGGGAATGTTTTGGTGATGATTCACCATACAACCAGCCGGAAGTAATACGAGCACTGTTTTTTATCCTTCGTAATAAGCCGTTGAAGAAAAAGGCCAAGAAATCTTTGGAGGAGAAGCAGCAGGAGAACCTCGAGAAGGGGCTGCCGATGAACTATGGACTACCTTGGACGCAGGAAAGTGTCGACTCTGTTATCAAGGAGTTTCAAGCTAATATAGCCATAGATATGATCGCGAAGAATATGGCAAGAAAGCCAAATTCAATCATTGGCCTTTTGAAGAAGCAAGGAGTTATCACCGAAGAGCAAGCACTCGCTATGGGGTTGTCATACAGAGCGGTACATGCCTGAATGTTGGCGGAGACATATACTGCGTTAAGCCCCAATTAAAGGTGTTTCTATTACCATAAAAAAGATTGTTTAATAGTATTTGATTGTTTAATAACAAAAATGAAACGTAACAATTTTTCACTTCCACTTGTTTTCTGTTTCAACGACCATACTATACATATCAATAACAAATGGATGATGCCCTAGTCGTGTAGAAGGTTTCATTGCTGGGGCAGCAGCACCTTCTTTTCTGGAGAAAGAGTACAATATGAAGCGTATTGCATTGTTTTTGGCAACTAACCTAGCGGTAATGCTGGTTTTCAGTGTTGTCTTGAACGTCGTTTATGCGGTGACAGGCATGCAACCAGGAAGCCTTTCTGGGCTATTGGTTATGGCTGCTTTGTTTGGTTTTGGTGGCTCGTTGTTTTCACTGTTCATGTCGAAGTCTATGGCACTGCGTTCGGTGGGCGGCATGGTCATCGAGCACCCACGCAATGAAACCGAGCACTGGCTAATGGAAACCGTTGCCCGTCAGGCACAGCAGTCGGGCATTGGTATGCCAACCGTTGCAGTTTATGATTCTGCTGATATCAACGCATTTGCAACGGGTGCCAAGCGTGATGACTCACTGGTTGCCGTCTCTACGGGATTGCTTCACAGCATGACCCGTGACGAGGCCGAGGCTGTATTGGCCCACGAAGTTAGCCACATTGCCAATGGTGACATGGTAACCATGACCCTGATGCAGGGTGTGGTGAACACCTTCGTTATCTTTGTATCGCGCTTGGTTGCAGGTGTGATCAGTGGCGTGAACAACAACGATGAAGAAGGTGGAAGCGGTAGCTACATGACTTACTTCATTGTGTCTTCCATCATGGAAGTGCTATTCGGCTTCTTGGCAAGTATCCTAACCATGTGGTACAGCCGCCACCGTGAGTTCAAAGCTGATGCTGGCTCGGCACATCTTGTGGGTAAAGAGAAGATGATTGCCGCGCTTGAGCGTTTGAAGATGAGCCACGAGTCGCAGCTTGAAGGTTCGATGATGGCGTTCGGTATTAACGGTAAGAAATCACTTTCTGAGCTGTTTATGACCCACCCACCACTGGACAAGCGTATCGATGCGCTTCGTCGCGGTGAGCACCTGTAATCGAAATTACAGTTCCTCGTAGCGCTTGCCTGCGACTGGAATGAAAAAGCCCCCGGTCAACATCTGTGGCCGGGGGCTTTTTGTTTTTGGCTAACAGCCAAGCTAAGTGTTATGCCGCTGCAGGTTGGCGTACCACTGGCTTGTCATTGATTGGGATATGGATAAGCGCTGCAATCAAGGCAAGTACCACAGTAGACCACCAGATTGGCTCGTAGCTACCGTAGTAGTCGTAGATGCGGCCACCGAACCATGCCCCAAGGAAACTGCCGACTTGGTGGGTGAAGAACACTAGACCGTATAATGTCGATAGGTAGCGAGGGCCGAAAATTTGGCGAACCAAGCCAGATGTTAGAGGAACAGTACCCAGCCAACAGAAGCCAATTGCGCCACCGAACAAGGCTGCAGTTTCCGTTGTTACTGGTAAGGTCACAAAGCCTGCGATAACCAGAGTTCGCATCACATATAAGGCAGACATCACATAACGCTTATTGAACTTGTCGCCCATTACGCCCCAGAAGTAGCTGCCGAAGATATTGAAAATACCCACATAGGCTAGAGCCATTGCTGCAGTTGTGCCCGGCAACCCTTTGTCGGCCAAGTAGCTTGGCAGGTGGGTGGCAATAAACATCACGTGGAAACCGCAGACGAAAAAGCCCATGTGGATCAGCCAGTAACCACGATGGCTGAATGCTTCTTTAAGTGCTTCTTTTAATGTCTGTTCTGCTTCCGGTGTTGCAGTGGCGGCCGCTGACTTTTTGTTCGCTTTCATAAAGAAAGAGAACGCCATCATTAGCGCACACAGCATGGCGAATACTTGTAGCGCAGTCTGCCAGTTGAATTCGCTGAGCATGTACTGGGCACCCGGAATCACCGCAAACATACCGAATGACCCTGCGGCAGTGGTTAGGCCAAATGCTTTTGCTGTGTGTTCAGCAGGTACAACGCGTGCAACAGCACCCAGCACGATAACGTAGCTGGTGGCACTCAAACCAAGGCCGACCAAGGCACCTAGTGAGACATAAAGCCAATTTGGCTCAACGGCGATGGAAGTGAGGTAAAGCCCCAAACCATAGGCAATGGCCCCACTCCAAATGACTTTTTGTGCACCCCAGCGGTCAGCAGCCATACCGACAAACGGTTGGAAGACGCCGAACAGCAGGTTCTGAAGGGCGATAGCCAGACTAAAGAATTCACGGCCGGTATCAAAATGCATAGAGATCGGCATCATGAAGATACCGAAAGACTGCCTGATCCCTAGGCTGATAATTAGTGTTCCAATGCCCATCCACACAAGCAGTGGAAAGCGAAAAATACTCATGGTTATAGTCCGGTCAAAGTGTGGTCGTTTGAGTTTTGCTGATGGCAACCGCCGCTCATGGCATGTTCGGCTAGCGAGTCCAACAGGGGCTGGCAGTGATGGACACCGACTAAAGTCAGGGCAAGCAGCAATACCATGCGCATCAGTTGGGCTGTCAGAGATTGTGAAAACATCAGTGCCTCAAAGTGCAAAAAAGAGCGGGGATAGTAGAGGAATTCAAAACATGACTCAAATGAGAAAAGATCAAATACTCTATGCATAATATGCATTTAAAGCCGCAATCAAAAAACGTGCTGTTGCACCATCAAAGTGTTTGATTGTAAGAACCTATTTGGAAATTATCCCGAGTGGGGACGGAGGCGGTAAATTGCCCCTGAATCAGCGGAGAAGTAAAGCCACCCTTGGTGGTCAGTAACAAGTGCCCGGATGCGTTCGTCTAATTCTTCAAGCAATCGTTCTTCACCCTTTATGCTGCCGTTAGCCGTTACAGTGACTCGATTCAAATGACGCAATTTAAGTGCGCCATTGAATAAATTCCCTTGCCAATTCGGAAAGGCGGCGCCTTTGTAAAGCAGTAGGCTACCGGGGGCGATTGAAGGGGTGTATACCTTAAGTGGTGAAACAATCCCCTCTTTTTCTTCCGCTTCCCCGACATCAATTGGCCCCCAGTATTCTTTACCATGTGAAGTCACCGGCCAGCCGTAGTTAGCCCCAGCTTTGACTAAATTGATTTCATCGCCGCCACGCGGGCCATGTTCGTTGGACCACAGCCGGTTGGTTTCTTGGTCAAACAATAATCCTTGCGGGTTGCGGTGGCCGTAACTCCAAATCTCCGGGAGGGCATTTTTAGTATTGCGGAAAGGGTTATCCTTAGGCACTGAACCATCAAGGTTGAGCCTGAGAATGCTACCAGCATGGGTGGATAGGTCTTGCCCATTGGGGCGGTGAGCCCTATCACCGATAGAAAAGAAGACATGGCCTTGGTTGTCAAAGGCGATGCGACTACCAAAGTGGCGAGAAGCATCACTCAAAGATTTAGTGACCAACAAATCTTGCCATTGGCTTAATTGATTGTTGCTAAGTTGAGCACGGGCAAGTGTGGTCGCCGCCTGCCCATCTATGGTTTTGCTATAAGTGAAATAGTACCAAGCTTGACTGTCTGTCACATCCAGCCGAGCAACATCCATTAGGCCGCCTTGACCATATTGGTTAATGGCGGGTTGGCCCGAGACGGATTGAGCCATGCCGGTTTCGGTATTTAATAGGCGAATTTGCCCATCACGGTAAGTAATGAGCAGTTCCTGCCCAGGGGTAAATGTCATCCCCCATGGGACACCATCCGTTTGTGCAATACGCTCAACCACAAAAGGCATGCCTGCACTGCTGCCCTCAATAACAGCCACCGGTGCAGATAGGGCTCGAGGGGATAATGCCAAGCTCAGTAGGCAAAACAAAGCGGTGAAGACCACTTTTACTTGAGTAGGTAGGTTGCATCCGGACATTCAAATAGCTCCTTGCTCATTGTCGCTTGCTAACAGTAGTTTAGCAGCTTGGAATGCCTTGTCTTTTCGACTTTATGATGATGGCGATGCATGGCTTGCAATGATAGCGGCAAACTGGGTTAACCCCCGCTGCCAATCCTTGGACTCCCTGTAATTAGCGAAACTCAAACGAAGGCAGTGTGCATAGCGTTGGTTGGTACTGAACATACTTCCCGGAAGTACGCTGATACCATGCTCCAAGGCTTGCTGATAGATAGCCTGCCCATCGGTGTCCTCAGGTAACGTAAGCCAACATAAAAAACCTCCGCTCGGTTGGGTAAGGTGGTAGTGACCTTTTAGCTGTGGATGATGATCCAGTGCTTGGGTAAATAGCTTGTAAAACAGTTTTTGCTTTTTGGCATAACTGCGACGAATTTTACCGAGGTGCTGGCGGTATTTTCCGCTTTCGAGGAACTGTGCAACGGCAGAATGGATCAGGTTCGGGCTCCCCATATTGTCTGTGAGCAGGCGTTTCTCAATGACAGATTGATATTTGCCCGCAACAACCCAGCCGATGCGGAGCCTTGAGTCCAAAGTTTTCGATAAAGAGTTACAGTAGATAACCCGGTCTTCCTGATCGAGGGTTTTCAAGGGGAGTGGACGTTGCTGGTAGGCTAATCCGCCGAACACATCGTCTTCGATAATGGGAATACCGCGAGTCATGGCGAGAAAGCGGAGCCGATCAGCCGTCGACATGACATATCCCGTTGGGTTATTGAATCTGGGGTTGATCAATATAGCTTTGACGGGCCAACGTTGCAGGGCTTGCTCAAGGGCATCGAGATGAATCCCCGACACCGGGCTAGCGGGGATTTCTATTACTTTTAGGTTCAGTGATTCGAGTAACATCAGGTTACCGAAGTAACTGGCAGATTCGACCAGTACAATATCGCCGTCGTTGGTGATCGCCTGCAGACTCAAGCTTATAGCTTGTTGGGCGCCATGGGTGACCAATAACGACTGTTTGGATATCGTTACCCCAAGCTCCCTGTTGATACCAACTAACTGTTGAAGCAATTTATCGTTGCCGGGTGGGAGTTGGTAGTGGCTGGGTATATGGCTTTGATACCGACTGTGACGGCCTATCTCAGCGTAAAGGCTATTGATCGCCGGGAAGTCGGTGTCTGGGTGGGCTGAGCCCATCGGGAGGATCTCACGGGAAACAGGGAGCCCCATGATTGTTTTACTTAATGCCATTAAATCGACAAACCCTGGCTCAGGAATCGGCTTGGAACCGCTATGTGGCGTGTTGTTATGACTCACCCGATAGCCGGAGCGGGCAGAGGCTGAGATTTTTTGATTAGCCTCCAATTGTTGGTAGGCACGGATCACCGTGTTCTTGCTGACAGACAACTGTTGGCTCAATTCACGGATAGAGGGAAGGCGTTCTCCGGGCTGGAAACTCTGCTTATCAATTCGCTCCTCTATCCATTGATAGACATATTGGTACTTTTTCTTAAGCTGGTTGTTAGCGCGTGGCGCGATTGACTTGCCGTCTATGTTTAGCTCTTCATTCATACCATCTGTACCCTATAAAACTCGTCAATCTGTCCCTGTTAAGCTTTTTGTACCCGTTTTAAAGTAATCGTTATTGAGGCAAAAGAGAAGAGAGTTGGCCATGATGACGCGATTTATCCCATTCTTGTTTGTGGTGCTTTGGAGCTCCGGTTTTATCGGGGCACGACTGGGTTTACCTTACGCAGAGCCTGCGACTTTCCTCCTGATCCGAATGTTGGCGAACATTGCTGTATTCTTGTTGCTGGTGGTTATCCTGAAGTCGCGCCTACCTACGGGCAAGGCGCTACTCCATTGCATGGTCGCGGGACTATTAATCCATGGTTTTTATCTCGGCGGAACCTATATTGCGATTGGTCTAGGGATGCCGGCCGGGCTTTGCTCTTTGTTGGTAGGGTTGCAGCCAATTGTCACTGCTGTTGTGATGTTTGGTTGCGCGGGTGAGCGGATGCGGGTGTCACAGTGGCTGGGTCTGGTGATTGGATTTATCGGGATCAACCTAGTCCTGCAGGGCAATATGGCTTGGCATCAGGACGGCAGTCGGGAAGCGGCTTACCTGTTTACCATCCTTGCACTGATAGGTATTACATTCGGTACGCTCTATCAGAAGAAATTCTGTCAGGGTATAGATATGGTGGGAAGCGCAGTATGGCAATACAGCGCTGCGGCCTTGTTGTTCCTACCGGTTGCCTTGAGTACCGAAACCATGGTGGTTAACTGGACACCGACCTTTATCTTCGCCTTGAGTTGGTTGGTCTTGGTGCTGTCTGTTGTTGCGATTTTATTGCTGCTGTACATGGTCAAGCATGGTGAGTCATCCAAGGTCGCTTCGACATTTTACTTGGTCCCCCCGATGACCGCGTTCCAAGCTTGGTTGATTTTTGGTGAAAGCTTTAATGAAGTAGGGGCTATCGGGTTTGTGCTAGCTGCAGTTGCCGTATTCTTGGTAACCCGAAAGCCCAAATTGCAGCCAAGCCTTGTGGGGCAATCATCAAAGGTATAGCAGGCGTTTTTTTGTTCAGTTGGTATTAATTGAACGTTATTCAATTATTTGTCATCATAGTGTCAACGATCAGGTATGAGGTTGCATGATGATGAAAAATCTTATGAAGACAGGTCTATTGGGTTTAGCGCTAGGCTGTTCATTGCTTGTTGTCAGCCTAGAGCAAGATGCGCCTCATGCGGGAGAGAATGCGATAGGGTACTTCGCTAAGGAAACGACCTCCCAAGAGGGCGTTCGACAAAACCTACTGGTTGAATCCCAACAACTCTATATTACGGAACTGTACCGTGCCCGCGAAAAATTGCAGTCTTTGGGCGAAGAAAACTCAGAGCTGTACCTTTCTATTGAAAATGCGATAGCCCTTAATGAAGAGCTCTTTGACGATGCTGGGTATTGGCGGGCCCATTATATGAACCCGTCTTCGTAGTCATTACCCAAGCCAAGGCTCAGCTTTGGTTGGCTGCCAGCAGATATGGTGAGAATATCTCCCTGACATTGACCCTGGCCTTCAGCCTGGCGGCAAGCAGGTACAACCCACCAAGTTTGCGGTGGAAGAAGATCGCATCAGCGGGTGGGGTATGCCAATAATTCTCTTTCATGCTAAGTGCTGTACCGGCATCACGGATCCGGCTTGCTAAATCTGTCTGGCCAAAATCAAAAACACCCTCAGTCATTATTGGCTCACAGGCTTCCAAGCATAACTCAATGACAGCATCTTGCTGTGAGGAAGTTATGGGTTGGCTGAAAAAGCCTATCTGACGCAGTGCCGTATTCATCACTGTTTTGTCATGTTCTAGTGCTGCACTGAGTAACAGTTGATAGCCTTGTGAAACATGGGCAGGATAGGCTCGTGTAGCACCGAAATCGAGCAAGACGAGTTGTTGAGACTGGTCATTATAAAGGAAATTTGCGAAGTTCGGATCGGTCTGCACCAACCTGAAAGAAAACATCTCCTTGAACAATAATTCGAAAGCAAGCTCCATAACATGGTCGCGGATGTGCTGTGGTTGATTGGTCAGCGACTCAACCGGCAGGCCCTCAACGAACTGCATGGCAAGGATGTTTTCAGTGGTTAAATCATCAAAGACATCCGGTATTTGGTAACGTGAATCAGGCGAGAGTAGTTGCTTGTATTGCTTTAGGAGATCCGCTTCAAGTTTATAGTCTGCTTCGGCATGAAGTTGCTTTTTTGCTTCCTCTAGCAAGTCTTGGTAATCGACATCTTTGGGGAGAAGCCCGGAAACTCGGAGTAGCGTCGCAACATTGTCAACATCGCTATCAATACTCTCTTTGATGCCTGGGTATTGGATCTTGAGCGCAATCTTTTCCCCATTCCAATTGGTGGCAGAATGGACTTGGCCGATGGAAGCGGCTGCAACGGGGTAGAATGAAAAGGTTTTAAATCTGTCTTGCCAGTCGAGGTCCCATTCATCCTGCAATACGGCGTTAAGTTGGCTTATAGGCATGGCTTTGGCTTCGGCACGCAATCGAGCGAGAAGCTCGGTTAACTCTGGTGGCAATAGATCCCCGGCATCCATAGACAGGAGTTGCCCCACTTTCATTGCGGCACCGCGCAACTGGGCTAGCTGCTCGGCAACCCTTTTGGCATTACCGGGGGTAAGCAGTAGCTCACTGGCTTTGGGACGGTTTCCTTGGGCGAGTTGCTTTACTCCCTCGGTGACCATACTGCCAGCAACCCGGGTTGCTAATGAGCCCAGTTGCCCCAAGCGGGAAAGCCGGGTCTTGGGAACCTTTGCATACTCTCTAGCTGTTCCTTGTTTGCCTTCATTGATGATTGTCTCCGTCTTCATATCTCGCTACCCATTAACCTCATTTATTGAGATTACGTGCTGCTGCCGCACTTAGTTCATATAGCAAGGTTAACCTGAACGACTAGGAAGTAAATAAGATGTGAATATTAGGCGGGGCGTTTTACCAGCGCCTAGAAATGGATAATAAAAAGGCCAGCATGCGTTAGTACAACAGGCTGGCCTATGAGGTCTGGTTATCTTGTCGAGGCGTTCGAGAAAGGCAAGGTTTGTATTATTTTATTGATTAAAGTCAAGAGCATTGAATGCTTTGGCTCGCTTTTCAGGCAGTTTAAAATAATCAGGTGCTTTAGCGTAGACAACCTCTTTACTGCGATGCCTGAACAGCTCAACGGCATTTGATGTTAACGTTATAACCTTATCCGCTTCCATGCCTAATAAAGACATAATTTCCGCAGGAAAGCTTGGACGAAGCACCGATGCCTGTGGAAAATGCAGGCTATAGTCAGTCTGATCTGCAGGGTGAGGTTTGATTATCAATTTTGACTCATCGACACCTAAATTTTTGAGTAGAGTCTTATAGCCTTCAATCTTATTTGCCTCAGCATAGCCGGAAATGACTTCGTTCAACGGTTGTGTGAAAAGTATACTGAAACTACTGTCGAAGCATTTAAACTCATTAGCATCGACATCAAACAATTCAAGGATCTGGGCTCGCTGCAATTCAGTTTTTTCTGCCCACAAAGCATTTAGATCAAGAACTTCAATCTTCTCTTTGAAATCTGCTTTAACTTCTATGTTTTGGCTGAGATAGAACTTTCCAATTTTAGAAATTTTCGTCGGCTCTTTGAGAACCAGTCGGCTAAGAAAGCTATTTATAACGCTTTTCTTCTTTGGACCGTTGGTCAGTTCAACATGAGTTGTTCCTACGCCGTCATCAATTTGGACTCGGTCTATTTTTACCAAAGGGTTGTTGATTTCACGTGGATTGCCAACACAAACATCGTAGCTTTGAAAAATCTGCTTTTGTTCAAGTTTCCTTTTGAAGTACTCAATTGGCGCCTTGTTCAACTTAGGTATGATCCTAGGCAGATACTGGTAGGAGCACTCTAACACGTTCACCATATTCGCCATTCGCTTTACGCAATTCAACGTAAATCGATTCCCCCAAAAGATATAATCACTCTTTTGCCAGTCATCATCCAACAGTACGTAAATGAACAGACTAAAATAGGTATTTTCGAAAACGATTTTTTTCTTAGTTGGTAGAAAAGACATGTAAATTAACCTATTAACCCCAGATATTTCTTAGCCACTACATCTGCTGCCACTTTGCGTTCAATGCCACAGTCAGTCAAGTCTATGGATCTCGACAGCAACAGATCGGCTTTTCGGGCGAGTTCCTCTGGATTACGCCTTGGCACCAAATACTCCGCTAAGTTATCCAACAAAATTTCTTTTGGTCCATGTGGACAATCAGTACTCACCACGGGAGTACCGCAAACCAGAGACTCAATCAAAACCGTTGGGAGTCCTTCAAAATCGGAGCTCAATAACATACCCTTAGCCGCTCTAATCCATGGGTAGGGATTGTACTGGAATTCAGGGATAATCAAGCGATCTTCAACACCGTATTTGCGAGCCAGTTTTCTCGCCTGCTTGGGTTTATGGCACAGCAAAACAATAGGCAGGTTGTTTTCCATCTTTGCTAAAGATGCGAAAAGGACGTCATGCCTTTTTTGCTGTACAAAGCGCCCAATGTGAATCCAAAAATCGCCAGTAGGAATATCGGGATTCTTCTCTAACGATTTAGATACAATATCTTCGATATCGAAAGGGTTGTATATGGTGGTAACCGATGCTGGCTTAATCCTACCTTTTTTTCTTATCTCTTCTTCAATCCCTTTCGATACGGTGATCAGGTGGTGACCATTAAGCGCCAGTTTTGACCTTATTTTTTTTACATACTTTAATGGTCCCAACAGTGCGTGTCGTTTTAGTTCTTCTTCTACCGAAGCGTGGATGACGAAAAACAGTGGTCTGACTGATGTTTTAGCCATCAATAAGTTGGTTTTGTCTAGGTTGGATAAAAACAGGTCAAATTTACCAACCTCAGACTCAATTCTGGCAATTTTGGTGCTAAGTTTCTTAGCTATTTTATCGAGGTTGAATAATCTGTTTAGCCTCTTGTCGTCAGTCTCGAAAAGACAATGAACATTGATGCCTCTGGGCAAATCGTAAATATTTTCCTCTGACATCAAGAGAAAATGTGGCTCATGACCGAGCGCCAACAACTCATTGGCCAGTGATAGCATCACCTTCGGCGCTCCACCTTTAGATAACCGATCAATCGCGATAGCTATTCTCATATTTTTACTATTTCCAAACTACTCACACCATATCTAAGGTTTATGTCTAACAAAAAAAGCACAGCAATGCATATGATATCGTTTTTATCTATAAATTTCAGTGGGATTAGGGGCTGCAAATCTATGATGAGTCATGATTAACAGCTATACCCTATGAGGAAGCATACATACCAATTGTAACGCTTAATGAGAAGGTAGTTATTTTCATTTATACAAGTCACAATTAAAACAAGATCACTTTGCTCGTTATCCTAACATTGTAGCCTTAATGAAGACTTACCTTTAACTACAATTGTGTTGTACTTGAGATGACTTTGAGGTAGTGCAGGGCTTTTACTTATTCATGACTCTGTAAACATGGTAATAGAAAGCAATTTTTAATATTTTTGCCTTCTCATAACGAACTGACTTAAAAGCCTTTTATACTTTTGAGGGTTTGTCGGTAATGTAAAGAGCCCAACTTGAATCTAGACAATGCTTAATTGATATATAGGCATAGTTATCGACAAGCAATTTGTCTCATTGTTTGTTAGATATCGATAATAGGATTGGCTTGGGTAGTAGAGGTTAGAGTATTAACTCGGAATGATGATTTGACTTGACAGTAATTAGCCCCACGAGGGGGCTAAACAAAATGACTGCTTACTAGAATGGGTACCAGAAAAGCTGCTCGGCGTGATAGCGGTTGGCGAAACCTAATGCTAATACCACTGCGATAGTGAACAATACTACGAAATCCGCTTTTGCCATCGGCTTAAGGCTGTACCAGCTTCGGCGCTTGTGTTGGCCGAAACCACGCAACGTCATCGCATTTGAGATCACTTCCGCGCGGTCAAGGCTGGAGAAAATCAATGGCCCGAGGATTTTCGCAACGTTTTTGATACGCGTAAATACCGGGGCATTTTTTGAGATATCAACGCCACGCGCCTGCTGGGCATGCATGATGTTAATGAAGTCCTTGGTGACTTCTGGCAAATAGCGCAATGTTAAGCTGACTGCATAGGCGATACGGTAGGGTACGCCCAGTTTGTTTAAACTCGCCGAAAACTCCGTTGGGTGAGTCGTAAACACAAACACCAAGGCTACGGGGAACATACTGAAATATTTCAGTGTGACTGTGACCAAATAAAACAGGGTTTCCTGAGTGAGTGAGTAGTTACCTGGCAGGGTAAGCAACACTGTCTGGGTTCCCATGTATTCCTTGCCCTGTTGCGGCGCAATCAAGAACATAAACAGCGCGTTGAGCATTAGGACGGTGACCGTACCTGTCATAAGCGTTTTGTAGTTGGCAAAAGGCACGCGCGAAAGTCGCAGCAAAGCAAAGCCGACCAAAATCATACCGATAATGATACGGACATCAAAAGTCATCAAGACCATGGTGACCCAGGCCATGAACAGGATGAACTTGGTGATCCCGTTTAGCGCATGTAGCGGTGAGCCGGTATTGATATAGCTAATACCGAATTTTATCTTATTGGTTTTCATTAGTTTGAGCCTGCCTCATGCTGGATGAAGCAACGGATAAAGTGATCAATACGTTCGATACCCAAGCAGGAAGCCAGTGTATACAAACTTGTGACGGTCAGGTTCGCTTGCTGGAGCAGAGCCGGTTGGCTAAACACTTCATTAACGGCGGAATCGGCCAGCAGTTTGCTGTCAGCGATAACGATAGCGCGCTGGGTGTACTCCAGTACCAAATGCATGTCATGGGAGATGATCAAAATGGTGATCCCAAGCTTTTGGTTTAGCTCCTTGATAAAGCTCATCATCGCCGTGTAGTGGTGGTAGTCCTGACCTGCTGTTGGCTCATCAAGGATCAGCAACTTGGGCTCCAACACCAGAATCGTTGCAATGGTGACTCGCTTTTTCTGACCATAGCTCAACGCGTCGATTGGCCAGTGGCGATAGCGATCCAAGCCACACAGCTTCAGTGTTTCCAATACCTTGGTTTCAACTTCGGACTCAGCTACCCCACGGTTACGCAAGCCTGAGGCAACCTCGTCGAAAATCATATGATGGGAAATCATATGGTTCGGGTTCTGCAATACGATGCCAATACCCTGGCTTCGATCGAAGATAGAGCAGGTTGCTAGGTCTCGGCCTTCAAAGCTGATGCTGCCTGTGTCCGGCTCTAGGACCCCCATGATTAAGCGGGTTATGGTTGATTTCCCTGAACCGTTCTTGCCTAAGATAGAGACAAACTCACCTTGGTTAATGGTGAAGCTGACATTATCGAGGGTCTGGCGATCGCCATCGTATGAGTAGCTGAGGTTTTTGACCTCGAGTAGGGGGGAGCCCTGAGTTTCAGTGGTGACTAGATCACCTTGCTGGAACCAGTCCATAACCTGCGGCTTGAATCGCTCTATATCGAGTGTCGATAGGTAAGCGGGCTTGTCAGCTTCGTTGATCTCACAACCGGCCGCTTTCAAAGCCGAAAGGTAAAGGGGTTCGCGGATCCCGTGTTTTGCCAACAGTGGGCTGGCTAGCAGTTCGTCTGGTGTCAGGTTGGCAACAATCTCGCCACGCTCCATCAAGATGATGCGATCAGCCTGGCAGTGCAGGACATCTTCTAGGCGGTGCTCGATAATGACGACAGTTTTGCCCGTTTCGCGATGCAGGCGATCAATAATCTCGATGGTTGATTTGCCCGTTTTAGGGTCAAGGCTCGCGAGCGGCTCATCAAATAGCAGGATATCGACATCATCGACCATAACACCCGCAAGGGATACTCGTTGCTTTTGGCCACCACTGAGATCGAAAGGAGACAGATGAAGCATATCGTCTAGCTCCATCATTGTTGCCGTTTCTTCTACCACTTGACGCATTGGGCCTGGAGCCACCATTTGGTTCTCAAGAGCAAAGGCAATATCTTCGCCGATGCTCAAACCAACAAACTGACCATCGGTGTCTTGCAGTACCGTACCAACCATGCCAGTACACTGGTGAAGATCCATGTTCTGGGTTTCTTTGCCATTGATTTTCAGGCTGCCAGTAATATCACCCTTTACCGAAAATGGGATCAAACCATTTAGGCATTGGCCCAAGGTGGATTTGCCGCTACCGCTTGGTCCGACAATGACAACTTTCTCACCTTGATTAATGGTCAGGTTGATGTTTTTCAGGGTTGGCTTTTGTAGCGCCCAATATTTGAATGAGAAGTCTGTAAACTGGATGGACATCGTTTATTCGGCCTCGATCAAGTTGTAGCTTTGTTGCTTGCGTTTGGCGACGGCAGTAAGGATAAAGTGGCCGACAATTGCAATCAGCATGGTGTTACCGGCAGCAATGATAGTTAGCTGCGCCAAAACCTTGGTAAATGGTTCGGCATAGAGGACGGCGTCAAGAAAAGCAGAGCAGCCATAACCAACGACATTACCGATGAAAGCAAGGATAACGAATAGGCAGAAGTCGAGCTTGGAGAACAGCCCTTTTTCGATTCGCTCTTTGGTGATTTTTGGATAAAAGCCAATAACCAGGCCCACAATACCTGAGCCGAGTACCCAGGTGACCCATACGCCCCAACCAGCAAAAAGGTCGGTCACCCAGTGGCCGATGAAACCGACAAGAAAGCCGACCAGAGGGCCGAATAGCACCCCGAACAAGGCAAGTACTGCCATTGCGGGTTTGAGAGTGGTATTTGCGAAGACAGGAATACCAAACATAGGTAGACCACCAATACCATATAAGGCTGCACCGATTGCGATGAGCACAACTGTCTTGGCAGAGAGATTCATGACATAACCTTTTAAAGCTCTTGGGTATTTGCTTGTACATTGCCGGCCACAAGGCTGCTTCGCGATATCCAAAAGAAAACCCACATTACGTGTCGGGTTTGTACTGCAAAAATCCATATTTAAGCAAGAGCAGTTATGCCGGCAGGCATAAGGACGCGCCATAATACATGAACAAGGAACAGAAAGGAAACCTCTACATCTAGACGTCTAACTCTTAGCCAGATCTGCCTTTCCTGCTGTTGAGGTGAACATTGCCGAGCATTATTACGTAGTAAAAGGGCACTGCATGAACAATGAGTTACCTCAACAGGTGCGGAAGAGAGTTTTTCAGTAGCTTGCCTTTTTAAATAGGCAATGATGGGCAATACTTTATACAAGAGCGCTATTACTCTCTGTACCTTGAAAATCGACTCCCCCAACAGAAGGAGAGGTATCTCAAAACGTATATTGTGTCGGTGCGGTTTTTTGCAATTGATTTTTGTAGCTTGCCGAAAAAACAGCAAATTGTAGTAAGTAATTGCTTTTTTTAAGCTTTGGTGAAAAAAATATAAATAGACACTACTTATGGATAGTTGATTTAACTTATTGATTGTCACAATATTATGACAGCTTAGAGCTATCTTTTTGAGATAAATCTAACTAATTGGATAACATGAATATTTCACTTTATTTTTTTCGAAATATAGTAAATACTGCTGTCCGAGCTATTTTATTTTGAAGCTTGTAAAAATTGACAAATCATTGTTTTGTCAAGTCTTAACTTACCGCGAAAACATGCGCTGTTACACAGAAACTGCATGAGATCCGATGGGAAGTTAAGGTAGAATTGGGTAATATCAGTAACAGCTATCCCGCCATCTCGGCTGGGTGCAGAGCCAAATCATATTGGAGATACAGCTTGATTAATGTATTCCTTGTAGATGATCACGAACTGGTTCGCACAGGGATCCGACGTCTGCTTGAAGACGTCCGTGGAATAAAAGTGGTAGGGGAAGCCGACAGTGGTGAAGAAGCCGTAAAGTGGTGCCGTAACTCGCATGCGGACATCATTCTTATGGATATGAATATGCCTGGTATCGGTGGCCTTGAAGCGACACGTAAAATTTTGCGCTTTAGTCCTGATGTCAAAATTATCGTTTTGACGATTCATACAGAAAACCCGTTCCCGACCAAGGTGATGCAGGCAGGCGCAGCAGGTTACCTAACCAAAGGTGCCGGCCCTGACGAAATGATTAATGCAATCCGCATGGTTAACAGCGGTCAGCGTTATATTTCACCAGAAATCGCGCAACAGATGGCATTGAGCCAGTTTGCTCCGGATTCAGAGAACCCTTTCAAAGATCTTTCTGAGCGTGAACTTCAGATAATGATGATGATCACCAAAGGCCAGAAAGTGACCGATATTTCAGAACAACTGAATCTGAGCCCGAAGACTGTAAACAGTTACCGTTACCGTCTATTCAACAAGCTGGACATCAATGGTGATGTTGAGCTGACCCACCTTGCAATTCGCCACGGAATGTTAGACACAGAGACGTTGTAGTGTCGGAACAGTTTGACGCAAAAAGTTTTCTAAAAACAGTAACTCATCAGCCAGGTGTATACCGAATGTATGACTTGGCCGATGAGGTTATCTATGTCGGAAAGGCCAAAGATCTGAAAAAGCGCCTTTCCAGTTACTTCCGGGCCAATGTGGCTGGGGAGAAAACCAGAGCACTGGTTAAAAATATCGCCAAGGTCGATGTCACCGTTACCCATACAGAAACGGAAGCGCTGATCCTTGAGCACAACTACATCAAGCTATACCTGCCTAAATATAATGTCCTGCTCCGGGACGATAAGTCTTATCCCTATATTTTCCTCAGTGCTTCTGCTCATCCACGCCTGTCGATGCACCGTGGTGCCAAGAAGCGTAAAGGTGAGTATTTCGGGCCATATCCAGATGGTGGGGCTGTTAGGGAAAGCTTGCACCTGCTCCAGAAAATCTTCCCAATCCGTCAGTGTGAAGACTCGGTATATGCTAACCGTAGTCGCCCTTGCCTGATGTATCAGATTGGTCGCTGCTTGGGGCCGTGTGTCAAAGGGTTGGTGAGCGACGATGATTACGAAGAGCAGGTTAATTTTGTCCGGATGTTCCTAAAGGGTAAGGACCGGCAGGTGATCACGTCGATGGTCGAGAAAATGGAGCAGGCCAGCCAGCAACTGGCATTCGAGAAAGCGGCGACTTACCGTGATCAGATCCAGGCACTAAGGCGTGTGCAGGAGCAACAGTTCGTTAGCCATGATAGTGACGATGATCTTGATGTTGTTGGTATTGCCTATGAAAACGGCATGGCTTGTATCCATGCGCTTTATATCCGGCAGGGTAAAATCCTCGGTAGCCGAAGCTATTTCCCGAAAATGCCGGTTGACGCTGAGATCACCGAGGTATTATCGAGTTTTGTCACCCAGTTCTACCTCAATCAGGCTGAGGGGAGGGTTATACCGAGTGAGATTCTATTAGGGGAAGCGCTTGGTGACGAACAGGCGGTGATAGCCGAGACGTTGACGGAGTTGGCAGGCCGCAAAATTGTTATTAAATCCAGCACGCGGGGTAATAAAGCCAAGTTCCAACGTTTGGCGCAAACCAATGCCAGAACAGCATTGACGAGTAAGCTGAGCCACCGGATGACTGTTCATCAACGTTTCACTGCCTTGCGCGAAGCGCTACAGCTTAACCGCCTTGAACGAATGGAATGTTTTGATATCAGCCACACCATGGGGGAAAAGACAGTTGCCTCCTGTGTTGTGTTTAACCAAGATGGGCCATTGAAGCAAGAGTATCGTCGCTATAACATTTCAGGCATTACCGGTGGTGATGATTATGCCGCTATGGCACAGGCTTTAGAGCGTAGGTATGGCTCACAAGTCGATCCGGATAGAATTCCTGATATTATTTTTATCGATGGGGGTAGAGGTCAGCTGTCAAGAGCGTATGATGTAGTTAACCCATTGATGGCTGAGTGGCCTAAGCGCTCGATCCTCGTGGGTGTAGCCAAGGGGACCACCCGTAAGCCGGGGTTGGAAACTTTGCTGCTGACAACAGGTGAAGAATTTTCGATGCCTGCAGACTCCCCAGCGTTGCATTTAATTCAACATATCAGGGATGAGAGTCACAATCATGCAATCAGTGGTCACCGTGCCCAGCGTGCAAAAGTGAGAAAACGTAGTGCTTTGGAAGACATCGAGGGGATTGGCCCGAAACGTCGCCAAGCATTGCTCAAGTATATGGGTGGCTTACAGGAACTGAAGAAAGCTAGCAGAGAAGAAATCGCTAAGGTGCCAGGCATCAGTCGTGCCATGGCAGAAAAAATTTATGACGCGCTGAATCATTAGGCCAGCGTGGTACATCTACACAATAAGAACGAACAATTATGCGTTTAACAATTCCGAACATCCTAAGCTTCATACGGTTAATTTTGATTCCATTTTTTGTGATCACCTTTTACCTACCGTATAGCTGGTCCCCATTCGCAACAGCTTTGATTTTCCTGATAGCCGGTATTACTGATTGGTTTGATGGCTACCTGGCCCGCAAGTTGAATCAGACGACCCGTTTTGGCGCTTTTATCGACCCTGTGGCGGATAAAGTGATGGTTGCAGCGGCTATGGTACTGGTCGTTGAGCACTTCAATTCCGTATGGGTAACTATTCCTGCGATTACCATGATTGGTCGAGAGATCATCATTTCGGCCCTACGTGAGTGGATGGCCGAGCTTGGCAAGCGTTCCAGCGTTGCAGTGTCTTGGGTCGGCAAGGTGAAGACCGGTGCTCAGATGGTCGCATTGCTGCTATTGCTATGGCACCCGAATGAGTGGCTGGTGTGGATTGGTTACATTGCGCTTTATGTGGCAATGATCCTGACATACTGGTCGATGTACATCTATCTCAAAGCAGCCAAGCATGATTTGCTCAATTCGGAGCACTTGTAAGCGTAGTGTATTGATAAAATGATAAAGGAGCGGCGATTAAGCCGCTTTTTTTATACTTGAAAACATCAATGTCTGCTCTTCATTGAAGAAATAGTGAGTTAAGGTGGTTTTTGCACTTTTTCTCATATTCGTTACTGTTTAATTATCAAAATGCGCGCTAAACCAGATGAGAGTGATCAAAATCACTTTGTATGGCTTGGTTTTTTTGCTTTAAATTTGAGCGTTATACAATGGGTAGAGCATGGAAAAGGGATAAAATAGCGCTTATTGACTGCAAATTCACCACTTGGCTAAAAATGGTGAATTTTAATGTTGACTCACCCACAGTATTGCGTAGAATGCACCACATACCGCAACGGAACATACCGGTACGGTAGGTTAATCAAAGTAAGATTAACGTTGAGGCGCGTTGGCAGAGTGGCTATGCAGCGGATTGCAAATCCGTGGACCTCGGTTCGACTCCGGGACGCGCCTCCATTTGCGACACTAGCTCAGTTGGTA
>NZ_JACSOF010000084.1:0-28504 GCF_014349205.1 Photobacterium sp. BZF1 | reverse complement strand
CGTCCCTACTCCACAGCCACTCAATCGCAGGATGAACTACCTTGGAAAGAGACACTTTAATCTGGGAAAGCAGGCTGACAATTTAAAATGGGATAAACACACAGTGTAAGATCCAGTTAGAAATGTCAGGTTTGAGCCAGATTAAAATGTCATGTTGTTCTAGCTTCAAAACACGCTTTCTTTGCTGTGTTTGGAGCCCTTGGATGTTATTGACCATGACTGACAATGAATTACAGAGAATCAAATTAATCCAAGACATCTGTGATAAACGGATCACCGGTGTCGAAGCTGCCCGCTTACTTAAACTCAGCCCTCGCCAAGTTTATCGCTTGGTCAAACGCTTCATCGAACTTGGTGCTGCTGGTTTGGTTTCTTTAAAACGTGGCCAGCCCGGCAACCATCGCCATGATGACGAATTCAAATTACAGACACTGGCCTTGCTCCATGAGCAATACGCAGATTTTGGTTCGACACTGGCCCATGAAAAACTGGCGGAGCTTCATAGCATTCATGTCCCGGTTGAAACCTTGCGCCAATGGATGATCGCTGATGGTCTCTGGGTTCCCCATGCCAAGCGCAGACCACGAGTCTATCAACCTCGTCACCGCCGTGATTGCCTGGGTGAACTGATTCAAATCGACGGCTCCCACCATGACTGGTTTGAAGGTCGCAGTTCCAAGTGTTGTCTGCTGGTTTACATCGACGATGCCACTGGCCGCCTGATGAACCTGCGCTTCAGTGAAACCGAATCGGCCTTCGATTACATGGTGGCTACCCGTGAATACCTTGAACAGCACGGTTAGTCCTCCTACCCTGATTCATTGATTTCTCTTATCGTTATAAGCAAAAAGTCGATTAGTTGTAATCTAATATCTCTGCTTTAATAGCGCCCATAGATAATTCAATCTTATTGTTAATAAACAAGGTGTTATAATGTTTGCAGAAGAAGATCGTGTAGTTGCAACTAAAGGTATTGAGCTAGGTGAGATGGTTGTTACTGGCATCAGCAGTGGCGGCTTCTACATCCATGTTAAAGTTGATGGTATGACTTTGACTTACCCTGCACAAGATCTTAAGAAAGCATAATTCATGCTGTTCAAATGATTTCAGAAAGGTAGCTTCGGCTACCTTTTTTCGTTTCAGTTTTAAAAATCTATACTTACCTAAACACGCTACATTCATTGTAAACCTAGTTAATGAATACAGGATTAGCATATGGGTATTGCCTTCCACCCCGACTCTGAGCTTGATGATGTAAAACTGACACAACTCCACGAAGAGTTGCTCTCAAAAAAAGCTCACTTTAAAGATGAGATCATCAAACTAAACCAGGTCATCGCCAAAAAGGAAGACTGTTCTGTAACAGATGTTGCTGAGGCCGCCAACATTAGAGAAGAAGCTGACAGAGCAATGGGGCTTGTCGAACAGTACACCGAGACGCTGGCTTTAATAGAAAAAGCCCTATCTCATATGGAGCATGGTACTTATGGCGTCAGTGATAAGTCAGGTAACCCTATCCCATTTGAACGGCTTAAAATAATCCCTTGGACATCAACATGTGCCGATGACTAGGAAGCTGAAGACACAAGACTAATAGTGTTAGCCTGCTATGCGCGACGTAAGTGTCTTTCTAATCCGATACTCTCAACCAAGACGAAGGCGGCGTATCAATAAAGTGTTCCCATACATGCTTGTAAAATTGGTGTTGATTGGGAAAAGGCGCCAACATTAATGCCTCTTCTAATGAACACCAACGGTACTCAGTATGCTCATGATTAATAATCACTGGCTGTTCACCAGCACAAAACGCCACGAAGCCAATCGCCATGAAAATTTGGTCAGTTTGAGCATGGTAAAACTGTTGTAGATAGTCTGCGTTATACAACTCGTCTACCTTCAGTTGTGTTTCCTCTGCAATTTCACGGATCACCGCGACTGTAGCACTTTCGCCTAGTTCGATTTTACCCGCGACATTGCACCAGTAGTTATCATCGATTCTTTTTAACATTAACATCATAACTTTACTGTTTCTTTTGCTAAAAACGACACTGGACACAAGGTTTGTCTTCAGCTCCATATCCCCCTCCGAGAAACATTTTGAAAGACATAAATCAGGTTTATTTACGATATATTTTATGATTAAAGGCTATAACAACGTCAGCTATATGTGCACAACATACTGATTAACTAGGCAATAGTCAGCATATGTTCCAACCTCACCATACTATGTGAAAGTTTTAACCAAGTAGCACTTTCTTAGTAAATTAAAAGACTTTGTCAATAGCATAATGCAACACATTCTTGCTTTTATATAAAAACACACCATTCCTCAATGGCATATGCATACTGTTCATGTTAGTGTGTAGATGTAACAAATTAAAACAAACATATAACATTTTGGGTTGTCATTGTTAGGGGTAAGATATGGATATCAAATCACAAGAACTAAATAATGGTTTCGATGCTGATGTAATCCATCTGTATCTACAAGAAATCGCGCACAAACCTTTACTTACGAAAGAAGAAGAAATTCTTTACAGCAGAAAAACTCTTCGTGGTGATAAATTTGCCAAAGCAACAATGATTGAGAGTAACCTGCGTCTTGTTGTAAGCATTGCCAAAAAATACCGCAATAGCGGTATGTCACTAAGTGATCTTATCGATGAAGGAAATATCGGTTTAATCACTGCCGTCGAGAAATTCGATCCTGAACGTGGTTTCCGCTTCTCTACCTACGCGACATGGTGGATTAAGCAAACCATAGAACGTTCTATCCACAATCAGGCACGTACTATCCGTCTACCGGTGCATGTGTCCAAAGAGATCAACACGATTCTTCGTACTCACAAGCAATTGATGAAAACGACGAATCAGGAGCCAAGCCAGGAAGAGATCGCTGCAAAGCTAGAGCGTTCTGTAGAAGATATTTCAAATGTACTGGCATATGATGCCCCTGTCGTATCAATTGACCAGCAAATTTCAGACGATTCTGGTTCCCAAACTATCTCTGCATTTATTGCTGATGATGAAGGCGTCAAACCAGAAAACGAACTGGATAAACAAGACATCAGCAAACTTGCCATTGCGATGTTAGAAAGCTTAAACGAGCGGGATCGTGAAATCCTATGCCGCCGCTTTGGGTTGCTAGGTTATGAAGCACAAACACTTCAGCAAGTAGCTGACGAAGTCGGCCTGACACGTGAACGTATTCGCCAACTACAAGTGAGTTCATTGAAAAAACTGAAGAACACGCTTAGCCGTGAAAATTATGACCTAGAGCTTCTATTTGCAGAAACTGCATAATAAACTGAAAGAACTTAAAAGCCCTCCTTTTCGAGGGCTTAATTTTTTGTAATCATCTGCTATATCATTTCACTTCTCTACGATCCAACCTCTAATCATTGAAGCTTAAACATGTTAACAAACTCCGCTGTCCGTATATTGTTACCAACTCAACGACAGACGGTGTTGGTAGTATGAAGTACAAAGCAGTATTCCTTATCTTGATATTGGTGTTAAGCCATAGCGGGTTTGCCCTTTCAGCGACGAAGAAAAGCAAAGAGTGTAAGAAAATCACTAATAAGATAGAGTCAATCCAGAAAAAAATGCGGTCTGGCTACTCAGCAAAGAAAGGCGCTAAGTATAACGAGCAATTGAATAAATTATACAAGCAGCAGTTTAAAAAGTGCTTCTGATCAGGGTGTTCATTTACTGAATCTCGGTTATGGACATTTGATACGACATACCTCTGATACGCTTTTATAGATAATAAAAAGGTATGAGGCGCTAATTGTGAATATCATTTATACCCTGTTGCTGTCGCTGTTACTTTCCTCGTGCGCTAGTTACAGTGTAACTGAAAAGGAAATTCAGGATTACCTTGATGACAGAAGCGGATTTGAAAGAACTGTAGGCGTTAAAGGGTTAGCTCATGCCAATATTAAATTCGAAAATGTGAAAGTAGGTATTGGACGTGTTGCTGATGACAGAGTCAACCTTGATGCTGACTCAAAAGCACAGATAACAATCCAAGGGCAGAGCACGCAGAATTTACAAATTAAAGTCAGCTTTAGTGCTATTCCCTACTACGACAAAGAAGAAGGTGCCATTTTTCTTAATGACTTAAATGTTGAAGACATCGATATTCAACCCAATGAACTGAACCTTCCTAGCAAACAATTACTGTCTCCAATCATTGAAATGGTTGGGCAATATTTGCTCACGAGACCAGTGTATAGGTTAAGTGATGAAGACTTTAAACAATCCATGCTTAAAACAGCCAGACCAGAACTACTGATTAAGAATCACGAGTTGGTGATACAGATATGAATATCATAACACGATAGATACCAGAAACATGACGGTGTCTATCGTGTCTAGTGAACTAACAAATGATTATAGTGCTTAAGGTGTTTCTCTCTTCTCGAGGAAATTTGTACCAGCTGCTTCATCAATAATATGAATAGCTCGTTCTGTTTCAAACGCTTTTTTCATAGCTTCAGCAGCATAGTTTTTAATAGTTGATTCATGAGAGTTTACAAAAACATAGATGAAAAGCGCTAAACCGAACAATGCAGCTACAATTGAAAAGACTGTACGTTGTATTATACGCTTTTCTGATTCCCGAAGTTCTTTTTCAAGAATCTCTATAACATCATAATTTGTAAGGTTTGGCCTTATTTTTCTTTGATTTTTCATGTAGTTAGTGACCAATGCGTAATAGTTATTTGCAGTTACTTTATCAGCCCATTCTTAACTTTACCTTAATCAGCTTTAAACATCGTAGGAAGCATTATTGGTTTGGGATATGTGTGTATATTTTAATTTCAAATAAATAGTTATAGTGCGCTAGGTTAAGAAAGAACACAGCCCGAAGGCTGTGCGTTTTTAAATCGTTTTCATGCTTAGATGATGCATTGGTAACCAACAAACAATGCTATCAAGCCCCATACAGGAATGTTTCGATACTTAAGAAGATAGAACCCAACAATAACGGCAATAACATCAAATACAGAGCTTATTGAAGTTGAGATTACCGGTTTGATAAATGCACTACCCAGCAAACCGACAACACAAGCATTAACCAGCAAAATTGACTGTTGAAGACGCTGATGTTTGAACAAAGCACTCCAAGCCGGCAAAAATGCAAACAGTAATAAACTGCCTGGCAAGAATACAGCAATTGTAGCGAGCAAACTACCAATAAACGGGCTTTCAGAAATAGTCGATGCGCCTAAATAACTTGCCATTGTAAACATTGGCCCAGGGACTAACTGCGCAGACGCATAGGCACTCAAGAACGTATCGGGTTCTACCATCCCCTCCATCATTGGTTCAAGAAGTGGAAGAACAACGTGACCACCACCAAATACAAAGCTACCCGCTTGATAGAAAACATTGATAAGGTTAAGCAGTTCTGATTTTCCAGCTAGTAGCGGTAAGCCCAATAGCAAGATCGCAAAGACACTGACGATACCCAGATGAGGTTTAATCATCGGCTGACTCGATAACTCGGAATTATGTTGCTTCTGAGATGAAATAACAAAGCCCAAGCATGCCGCCAACAAAATAGGCACAATCTGCCCAAGCAACCCTGATGTAACAAAAACACTAATCGCAGTCGTAATCGCAACAGCTGCAGTAAGTTTGCTAGTAATGTTTTTCTTAACCATCCCCCACATAGCATCTGCAACCACAACAACGGCCAACAATTTAGCAGCCTGAATCACCGTATCGATGAAGGCAACATCATTATATTGCTGATTACCAATAGCCAAAAAGGTTAGTAATAAGAATGACGGGAATGTAAAACCGACAAATGCAGCAAGTGCACCTAAGTAACCCGCTCTTTTAAACCCGATAAACATTCCAAGCTGGCTACTTGCAGGCCCAGGTAAAAACTGACATAGAGCAACAGCCTGTGTGAAGTCTTGATCGGTTAACCACTTCTTGTTTTGAACGAACTCTCGTTGGAAATAACCAATATGAGCGGCAGGGCCACCGAAGCTATAAAGACCTAGCAGAAAAAACTGCCACATTACTTTGAACATAAAACCTCCTAATGAGGCTCAGATAATATAGCCAAAGAGCTAATTAATGAAATCGTTCAATTTAATGGCTTCAATTGATTTTGTTAATTTAGCTTTTCTACTTCAACGATCTAAACGCAACGGGTTGCTCATACGACATAGCGTAGATCGTTTACTATCGCCACTCTTTGTTTACACCGAGAAACAATACCGCCAAGCTTCTGATTTAATTAGAGAATGTCATTAGATATATTTCCTTTATCTGTGTGATTTCAATCAATTGATTCACCTTCAACGAGTCGCTATTGATGCATGACTCGCTCACCAACATCTTAACTGGCGTCTTCATATAAGTTGGACAGTGATTCTCCCTATTCATGTTCAATGATATAATTCCTGAGTTAACATGAAGTTGGTCTGAACTATGCTAGAAAATCTGCAACAAATGGTGATCCTTGCCACTGTCGGCCATGAGCAAAACTTTACAAGGGCCGCAGAACGCCTCGGGATTTCAAAATCTCAAGTCAGTAAACAAATCCGCTTTTTGGAAGAACGACTTGGTTGTCAACTTGTACAGCGCAGTACTCGTACCGTCGCCCTAACCGAGATAGGTCTTCAATATGCTGAGTATGGCCAACAATTGCTTGATACGGTAAACGAGGCTGAAGCGCTTGTTGCAGGTTATCGAAACGAGATTAAAGGCGTATTACGTATTGGTATTGCCCAGTCTTTCGGTAATCCCCACATTACTTCTGCACTGGCTGAATTCCAAAAAGAGCATCCCGGCTTAGAATTAGAGGTGAGCCTTTTCGATCACCGCCCTAACCTACTTGAAGAAGGTTTTGATTGCTGGGTTGCTATTCACGAGCATCCTCCAGAAGGTATGGTTGCCCGCCGTCTTGCTGATTGTCATTTCGCGGTTGTGGCCTCTCCTGAATATATAAAAGAACATGGCGTGCCAAAAGTACCGGGGGATTTACGCCAGCACAACTGTATTACTTATCAAAGCCGCGAACGTAAATATATCAACTGGGAGTTCACCAGGGATGGCGTAAGACAGTCAATTCGTGCTCGTGGTAATTACCGTATAGATAATGCGCCAGCAGTGCTCGATGCCGCCATGTCTGGATTAGGGATTGCATATCTAGCCACTTACTTGATCACTGATGAAATTGAGACTGGCAAACTAGTTCAACTGCTCCCTGAGTGGAAAGCGGATGTTGAGTTACCCATTTATGCTGTTTATCCTCGCAGGAAATACCTTGCGCCAAAGGTCCGTTCATTTATTGACTTCATGGCTGAGCGCATGTCAGTACCACCTTATCGCACCCCCAATCCTGTAGCTCGTTGATCAACCTAGCTATCTTATTTTCGCAGTTGTGATTCGCTTCAAATCAGCTAAACCTAACATATATGACTTTAGAATTAGGTTTAGTTGGTTTGAATACACTATCAGCTTCTGTCGCTAAATTTTTTTCCCGCGCCATTCCCCTTGTGGTCGTTTCCCTTGCTTTGGGCTGTGGCAACGGCAGTGACAGCGTCACCCCTCCAGCGACGTCTCAATCTAGCGGTAGTGAGAATGTAGTGCCTAATGCTCAAATCCTGCTGACAGAATTGCCGGAACTTCGCACTACTGTGTATTTTGATATGGAAAGTTTCGACTTAACACCAGATGGACAGCTTTTGCTCGACCCAATCGCGGTCAGGTTAAGACAGCACCCTGACAGTTATGTCATCGTGGTTGGGCATAGCGACGAGTTTGCTAATGAAGACGATAATATTGGCCTTTCATACGAACGGGCATTTACAGTAGCGATTTATATCTCTTCTGTCTTTGGCGTTGAAGAGGAGCGCATTCAAATCGTCTCTGCTGGAAGTACAGAGCCATTAAGTACTGGTGACCGCCCTGTCGACAGGCAACGGAACCGACGCGTCGAGGTGTTATCACCTAAATCAATAGTGCGTACACTTAGTCCGACCAATGATGCGAGATTCTAGCTCGCGTTAATGACGGTTTCTTACCTTACTAAAAAGCAGCCAATTGGCTGCTTTTCATTTTTTACTGTAGCTTTTTCTGAGCGGGTATTGCGTACATCTGCTTCAAGATAGCGACTACGCCTTCAGGCAGGTCAACGAACTTTTCATTGAACCGGGCAACCTCTGCTTCATCCACAGAACTATCAGTCATACCAGCGGCAATGTAATTAGCTGGGAATAAATGATAGTTCGAGGTGATCTGTCGGTCTATTTCATCAGCCAAAGATTCCGGAGTTTCAAAGCCAGCGCCAATGACATCACCAAAGCTAACGTGAATACGTCGCTTCTGGCCAACGATGCCCTGGATGATGCTTTCAATATCTTCGAACTCACCTTTCTCGTAACTGCCTTCAGTCTCTTTCTGGTAAAGCTCTTTCGCTTTAGCTACATCACATGGATCGTTTTCATAGGAGATGGCAACCGGAACGATATTTAACTGCGACATGTAATCAGAAAAATCGATTTTCTGCTTACGGCCATCCATGTAAAACATTTTCAGGATAGCAGGATCTGTTTTGTCATTACCGTCTTTGGCTCGGCCTTCTTTCTGCGCAATCCAAATGGAGTTTCCAGTCTCTAAAGAATGAGAAATATAACTAGAAAGCAGGCCTAATGCTTTCATCATCTCACGAGGCCCTTTTGCCGAGCGTTTAACAATGAAACTCTTGTTAAGTCGCATTAACTCTGTCGCACAAGGCTTTTTCAGCAGGTTGTCACCAATTGCAATGCGAACTGTATCGAAGCCGTTATTGTAAAGGCACCAGTTCACCATAGCCGGATCCATCGCAATATCTCTATGGTTCGACACAAATAGATAGGATTTATTCGGATCTAGCTTGTCCAACCCACTAAAAGTGACACCGTCACAGGAATGGTCAATTGTCGCATGCATATATTTGGCAATTTGGCGCTGAACATCATCGACAGATTTAATATTTGACCACTTGTTTATAAGGAATCGCTTAATCAGAGGCGTCAGTAACCAACCGAACACACCTGATAATTGTGGGAAGCGGTAGTTAAGGATGGCATTTATGAATTCTTTATCGTTTACCAGACGCGTAATAGCCCCACTGACTTCTTCGTCATTGTAAGGGCGAATTTCTTTGTAAATATCGTTATTAGACTGCACTGTAATGCTTCATATGTTGAAAAAACTGCGATATTTTACGCAGATTTATTAGATTTACCCAATGACATACCCCAAACAACCTGATGGTTGGAGGTCTTACCAGATTAAAGTGTATCAATTTCAAGCACTTTAACCTTTCAATGCTGTAAAGTCTGCCTGTCTGATAGCATTTCTAGCCAAAAAACCATCATTTATCTGTTAAAATCAACCGATCAGTTGACGCTTACAATAAAAGCGAACAACATGTGTCAGCTAATTTGCTAGAGATTTACTATGAAACAGGCTATTGATTATTCACTGCATCAACACTCCTTTTTAGACGTCGGGTCTAGAAGAAAAAGTCATACTGCCTACATGCTTATCATGACTTCAGGATGCGCTTTCATCCGTCTAGGCAAGGCCGAGTATACTGTGACAGCCGGCAACGGTTTTTTTATCCCTTTTGACTGTCTTCATGCTGTTACTATCATGCCTGGTTCAACTTATAACAAAGTTGAATTTTCACAACGCCTGACGACGCCTATCTGTCGTGAAGCTGGGTTCTTTCGAATGACACCGCTGATTTCTGCGGTTTCAATAGAGCTTAATAAATGGCTTAAAATGGATAAAGAGGTATCACTAGAAGGAGAAAGCGGTAACCTCCTACGTGTTTTGGCCGATCAAGTCGCAAAGCTAAAAGTTAATAGTAAATCGACTAGCCCTTCTTTGAGTGGCCATCACCAACTGTGCCTGACTTCGCTGCTTAAAGGTGACAAGGTAACGGATAGCAAGGCAATTGAAGAGATCGCTAAGTACACAGGTTTCTCGGTAAAAGAGATCGAGTCTTGCCTACTCATGCGCGAAGCGCTCAAGCTATCTCGCTCTGGCCGTAAAATACCGCAAATTGCAGAGTCATTGAACACCACTCCAGAATTGCTTTCCTCTCTTGCAATCCCTGTTCTCGGTGAAGCGCTATAAGCCATCCACAAATAAGAAAGCCACCGTCAGGTGGCTTTCTTTTCAATTAAAACAGAATGGACACGGAGACTTTCAAAACCTTAGTTTAGTCGCTGTGGCACACCAGATTGCTTCAAAAGCGCTAGCTCAAGGTTCTGGTAAGCGTCATCACTTCCCGCCACTTCAGCTTTAAGGCTCTCAGGCGCTTTAACAGTCTTAAACTCACCCATCTGGTTCTCGTTTCGAGACAAAGGTTCATGTACTTCTACATACACACTGCCATCAGGCTCAACCGTGTGTTTGACAGGTTGGTTGATGATCTGAACCCGCGTTCCTCGCCCTACTTGGCTAAACAACCATTCAACATCCCAAGGGTTCATGCGTATACAGCCAGAGCTCACTCGCATACCAATACCAAAGTCTTTGTTGGTACCGTGGATCAAGTACTGACCGCTGCCATATGAAAGGCGCATCGCATATTCTCCCATTGGATTCTCCGGACCAGCCGGAACTACCGCAGGCAGTTCAATATTATGTTTCTCTCGGTACTCTTTGCGAATGTTCGCTGTTGGGGTCCAGGTCGGATCCTCAATCATCTGACTAATGCTGGTCGTCATCTTTGGTGTTTCACGACCAACACGGCCAATTCCAATCGGGAATACATACATTCTGTCGCTATCTTTAGGGAAATAGTACAAACGTAGCTCAGCAAGGTTTATCACTATCCCCTGTCGTTTCGCGTTCGGCAGCACAAGTTGCATCGGAACCGTCAACAAAGAGCCAGGTGTTGGCAAAAATGGATCAACCCCTGGATTTGCAGCCATCAACTGCAAAAGACCAATATTGTATTTATTGGCGATATCCAGCAGGCTGTCACCTCTAACGACTTGGTAGTACTCCATAACACCGACTAATTTACTATCGGCATCAGGTTTTTGATATTCAACTGCTTGAACAGAGCACGACATTACACCAGCGAGTACCATTAACAACAAGCGTCTCACACCAGTACCTCCATCTATACATCCCCTAATTATGGCAAATCTCATTCTGCTTAATTCTATGAATAACAGCCTTTGCAAAAATGAGACAATCTTTGACAATTCTACTGGTGACCTTACATCGCTACGTCAACAAAACGTCAATCATTTTATAAGAGCTTAACTTGTGACCAATCATTAAGTCAAAAAAAAAGGCGGGGAAATTCCCCGCCTTTTTCAAGCTATCTAACTATTTTTACACATATTGTGCCGTGAGTTGTTGCCAAGATTTTCGCTGTTCTTCGAGCATACGCTTCATTTCATTGTATTGCTGTAAAAACTCAAAACTCTCGTAGTGCTTGAGTAATTTCTTCTTCTTTAGCTCTATTAGACGTTTTTTAGCAGCATAGTAATCAGCAATTTTCTGCAGCAGCAATTCGTATTCCTCATCAAGCCGTGCCAATTTGACTTGGGTGTTTTGGCTTTCTGCAGTGCCCATCAACTTCTCTTGGATGCGTTTATGAAGCATTTTAGCTCTAGCTTTTTCAATCCGATCCTCAGGGCTTGTCCGTAGGTTCTTCGTTGCACCAAACCATGACAAAGCTTTAATCAACCATTTAGTTGGATCAAACTGCCACCAGCGAATACCGTTGCGGTAATCATTCTCAAAAATATGGTGGAAGTTATGATAGCCCTCACCGAATGTCAGCAGGGCCAGTAACCCATTATCACGAGCCGTGTTCTTTTCTGTATATGGCTGGGAGCCCCATACGTGGGCCAGAGAGTTAATAAAGAAGGTTGTGTGGTGACTTAATACCAAACGCACTACCCCCACCAGCAATAACGCCCCCCAGACATCACCATGGATCAAGCCAAACACTAGAGGGATGCCGAAGTTTGTGGCTAAAGCCAATGGCACGTAGTACTTGTGCTGCCACATAACAATTTTATCTTTCTGCAAGTCACGGCAATTGGTGTAATCACTGTATCGACTTGCTTGGTACTCTCTTAGCATCCAGCCGATATGGCTATAGAAGAAGCCCATCTTGGCGGAATATGGGTCTTTGTCGTTATTATCAACATAACGGTGGTGAACACGATGGTCAGAAGACCAATGCAAGATACTGTTTTGCAACGCAAACGCACCACCAATCGCAAAGATAAACCTAACAACGGCATTGGCTTCATACGTTTTGTGCGACCATAAGCGGTGGTAGCCCGCAGTTATAGACATCCCACAGAACGAGAAAGCAAAAAGCAGCATAAGCCATTGCGCAGCATCAAAGCCGACGAAATATGCATAAAGTGGGGTCGCTATAACAGCAATGAGGAATGTAACGGTGAATATTGCAACATTTAACCACAATACAGGAGGTTTGGTAGAGGTCATCCTTTTGATCCTATCCATTGAGCGTACAACTGTAAGCTAGAATAGCCTTCATTAACTTTTAGGTCAATTGGTTAAACATTTAGCAACAAAAAAAAGCCATCATTTCTGATGGCTTTCAAAGTTCAACTGCCCGAAGACTTTGCTTATCGCTTAAAGCGACTTGTGAATTCAGGATCGACGCAGGCATAAATTTGCCCGACCGTCTTTTCATCGTTCAAAACCTGATAAATAAGACGTGCCACTTCTGCTCGAGTGATCAAACCATGCACTTCGCAATCTTGTGACAGTTTACCTTGCTCAGTCACTTCCCCATCTTGCAAACCACCCGGACGAAGTATGGTGTAATCCAACTGGCTTGTTGATAACCAAGATTCTGCAAGGCTCTTCTCACGTACCGCTTTGCCAAACACAGCTTTAGCTTTGTCAGATAAATAAGCCCACGAATCACCACACCCTAATGAAGTGACCATGACAAACCGACGGATATTACGCTGTTCCAATTCATCGATGACTAAGCGGTGACCCAAATAGTCGACAGGTATCTCAGCCTGAAAGCTCCCCATTGTCGATATGGCTACTGCATTATCAGGTGCTGAGTCCAACAGGCTATTAATGCTCGCTTGATCAAGTGCATCACCCAAAATCACGTTAACCCCCATATCTTCAAGCGCTGCGGCACTTTCTGGTTTACGTACCATTGAATAGACTTCTACGCCCTGCTCTCGAAAATAGCGAGCAACTTCAAAACCAAGGCCACGGCTTGCACCAAACAAAACAACAGGATTCATTACAAACTTCCATCACATAAAATCAAACAGTAATGATTATAACTATCATTACTGTTTTGTCTTTATTTCCTGTCGATTCGTTGATCTATCCCAAATTTCATCACCCGGTTACGGTATGTCTTTGATCATTTTATATACTTCACATGCGCTTCCATTTCTTCGCCTATTTCCTTACGCATGTTCATCAACTTGATTGCCGACTCCCTGAGTACTTTATCTTCATCAGTTTGTGGTACCCATTCTGGAACATCGGTCGGCTGGCCTTGCTCATCCACAGCAACCATAATCACGATGCAATGAGTGGTGAGTTGATTGTTCAATTCTTTTGGATCACTCGCCTGTACATCTATCGCAATATGCATCGATGAACGCCCCGTATAAATGACCTTGGCAGTAACTTCTACCAGATTACCTACATGGATAGGCTTTACGAAACGAATGCCACCAGCGTAAGCCGTTATACAGTACTTACCACTCCAACCCGCCGAACACGCATAAGCGGCAAGGTCGATCCATTTCATTACGGCCCCACCGTGCACTTTACCACCAAAATTAACATCTCCTGGCTCGGCCAAAAAACGTAATGTGACTTCCCGTTGTCTCTTACTCATAGTTACTCCTTCCCCTTGCTGAAGGCGATATCAAGGGCTTCAATTCAATGCGCATTAACGTTACTAGTATTAACACAAAGACAACAAAAAACACATAGATAGTTCACGGATTGAGTATGGTTGATTTAAAAAGAAAAAAGCGCCCAGAGGCGCTTTATACTTATAGGTAAACGGAAATGATTATGAGCTTTGGCTAACGGCTTCCAATTGACTTTGTAATTTCGCAAGCTGTTGCTTCAATTCAGCATTTTGCTTATTCAGCGATTGATTATCTTGTTGGGCCGCGACCTTATCAGCCTCAAGCAAATTAACTTGCTCTTCAAGCTGTTTGTTGGTTTCCATAGCAGCTTCTAGATCGGCTTTTGCTTTGCGAGCATTACGCTGTGCCGTTTGTTTGGCTTTGGTGGCTTTAGTGACATCGTCATCACTTTTTGCCAAAGACTTGGCCATTTCTTCAATTTTGCCTTCTTGAACCGTTACCTGTGCCAGTAACTCAGCTTCTTTTGCCTTAGCCAGTTCTAACTCTTGAGCAAATTCTTCATTCGCGCTCGTTGGCAAACCCGCTAATGCGCTCCATTGGTCGGCCATATTCCTTGTCATTTGATCCATAAGATCAAAAGGGAAGCACAAGGATTGTTGTTGATCGTTTTTACTGGCAAATTGCTTATCCATTTCTTCAATCAATTTGAAGCTTTGCTGATAGCTCTGCTCAAGTAGTCGCCTAGTGCTATCTACGGTCATGGTTTCGAAAGCTTTGCCAGCTAACATCATCTGTTGAAAGTGTTTTACGAACGCCTCAGGTTGAGCCGCTTCGCTAAATTTCATAAAAGGGTGAGAGTTAACATCATAATCCATCATGTGTTCCTGCCATGTATCTACTAAATAGTTAAAAAAGCATGAAAATCCAGCCACCTATTCTTATATCAAATTGCAACGTCATTGGACAAATATTAAGCAAGGTATTTCATAAAATTTGATCTATATGCAATGATTTATTCATCTTACAAGGCTTGCATGACAGTTATTATTTCACACAGTGATCATTATCAAGCCATTAGCTTATTAGAAATGTCACATACTTAAGCTATATGTTTTAGTCATCTGTGCGGTGAGGAACAGCGTTGAATGAAACCTTTGAAGCGATACCAATATGAACGCTATGCCATTCTTTGTAACCTCGCCTACCCCACAACCTTTAACCACACCCTGTATGGATTCGATAAAAATGGTCGCCATGAAGTCACAGACCGTTGGGGGCGCACTATTATTCGTATTCTGTGGGGAGAGAGAAATGAAGTTGTCGTGGTCTTTAAAGGTTCGCAAAGCATCTGGGATTGGTTAATCAATCTGGCTTTCTTTCCCAAAAAAATCCGCTCCGGTGATCACGATTGCCATGTTCATTGGGGGTATTACTCTTTGCTTGAACAACATAGCAAAGCCAACACGATCAAGCCTAACCCTCACTTAAGTGACGCCATGAACGTCGAATTTATGCAGGCTAGCGAGAAAAACCACAAGCAAACTGCGCTTACGTTATATGATCAGATAGAGTCCGTTCTACTTCCCCTAATACAACAAGGTAAAAGAGTCACCTTCACCGGCCACTCATCAGGAGGAGCAATGGCGATTTTAGTCGCCCACCGGCTATATCAGCATCAGCCCGCCGCCATTAAACGGATCGTGACGTTTGGCCAGCCCGCGACAGGTTTCTGGAATTTCAAACAGCATTACCCACTTGCTAAACGCACCTACCGTATCTGCTGTGATTTGGACATTGTGACTTTTCTACCGCCTATTCCCTTTATGTTCTGGCATGTAGGCAAAGTCCTTTGGCTTCACAACGGTAAAATTTATGAAGATACGCCGACCATGGCGAGGCTATACCGCTCTATCGTGAGTTGGTTGCTGAGGCCTATCACCTACCATTACATGAATAAGTACATCCGAAACAAAGACTTCTTTGATAAGCACTAAGTTAATAGCGACATCAACTTTGGGGAGGTTGGCAAAACAGGTATAGTGAGCTCAAGCTTTTTACTTGATTAACCACTATGTCTGAATCAACTACTGTATTAACTGAAATCATCCACTCACGACGCTCAGTGCGCAAATATGACCAATCAGCCCCTTTTGATCACCAAGCTGTCACCCGTTCACTTGAATTGGCCATACTCTCTCCTAATAGTTCTAACATGCAATTATGGGAATTTCACCGTGTGGTTAGCGAAGATAAACGTGAACAACTTGCACGTCATTGCATGGGACAAAACGCCGCAAAAACAGCGAACGAACTGGTCGCTTTTGTTGTGACGCCACATAAGTGGAAAGGCCGAGCAGAAATGAATGCGGCTACAATTCGAGGCGCTTTCGAAGGCCGTGAAGATGCAACCGCCAAGCGTGCACTGAAATATTATGAAAAGTTAATCCCGTTCGTTTACAACAATGATCGCTTCGGGATCCTCGGTCTTGGCAGAAAGATCCTCAGTAACATTCTTGGTTTCAACAAGCCGATGGTGAGGGAAGTTAGCAAAGCGGATGTACGTGTCTGCCTGCACAAAAGCAGTTCACTCGCTGCAATGACATTCATGACTGCGATGCGAGCCGAAGGCTATGATACGTGTCCGATGGAAGGTTTTGACTCCAAGCGCGCCAAAGCCCTGCTGGGGCTACATAAGGACGCTGAAATCACTATGATCGTAAGTTGTGGTAAGCGTGCCGAAGATGGCATTTACAGCGAGAGACATCGTGTTGCCAACGATGAGGTTATAATCAGTCATTAATTGAGCAAATAAATCGCAAGCCATACCCAGAAGGTTTCTTTTGCGGTATGGTGTTGGCAATCAAAGCAAAAAGAACGGTCAGTAGTCCAGATGAAACAACTCATCGAACGAAAAAACCGGTGGATGGCAAGCCATATCACCGAAGCGGAGTTCCCAACCCCCCTCAGTGAAAAAGGACTTGCCTTATATCAAGCCGCCCAGAAATCATTAACTTTTGAGCCCCACCAAGCTCTTGATTCTGAAAGCTCAAACTCACTGACCATCTACCCAGTAGACTGCCATCCCCTCACTATTCGATACTCGCTTGTCCTTGCCAACCGCTGGCAAAATGAATCCGACAAAGAAGCCTTGATTGAATACCTTACCCAAATCATGTTTGAAGAAGACTCTCCTGCACAGCTATTTGTTGGATTCTTCAAAGGTAAGCCTGCAGCGTGTGGCATGTTGTTCCATGATACCGAGCACGGTACTTTAATCTGTGATGTCGCCGCTTTGCCTGTACCTAACCAATCAGCATTGATTAGTGAGATGCAACACTCCCTCGCAGCAAAAGCAGCAGGCCAACCACTTTATTGCGAGCAAATTGACTAATACTTTCCTGCCTGTAAGTTGTGCCTAATAAAGAGCCAGTCATTTCTATGACTGGCTCTTTAGTTTCCGCTATCCCTAACTAAATGGTATTAGCTAGCGTGTTGGGATAAGAAGGCACGCAGTTTGTCAGTGACAAATTCAGGCTGCTCTAGGTTACTAATATGACCCGCATTGGGGATCAGAACAAATTCACTGCCAGTGATCCCGTCGTGCATCAGTTGAGATTCTAGAACTGGGCGCATTGCATCTTTCGCACCGACCATAATCAAGGTTGGCAAGGCAAACATCTCTGCATCTTCGAACATATCTCGACGCCCAAAAATCATACGACCAGCCTTAGCCAACGCATGCGCTTTCTCTTTTGTTGATGCCAACAGGTTTTCACGGAATGTGTGACGAATTGGATCGCTACTGTCTACACCTGCAAACTGACGGTCATCAAAAAACTCAACGATATCAGAGGTAAGTGCCGAATGCGCTTCCATTTCAGCCATCTTGGCAAAATACTTGGTGTGAACAACTTCTGGCTCTAAGCCAACGAAGGTATCCATCAATACTAAACTCTTAACACGTGCTGGTGCATTAATCACAAGTTCAGTTGCCCACATTCCCCCGGAAGACAATCCAATCAGAGAAAAAGTATCAATATCCAAATGATCAAGAAGCGCCAACACATCATTGGCATAATCTTTTAATGTACAGGTTGATTCGGGTGCAACTGATGACTGGCCGTGCCCCCAAAAGTCTGGGACAATACAGCGATAGGACTGACTGAGAACTTCAACCTGTGGCGCCCACATGGTGCTATCCCACAAATAACTGTGTCCGAAGACAAGTACCGGGCCTTCACCGATATCCTGATAATGCATTGTTTGCGCATTAATAGTAAAAGTTTTCATACGTTCCATTCCAACTTTTTGTTTTCGTTATATTCTATTACGTTAATACGGGGTGCTGTTAGCAAACTTAGTTTCTACTGCACGCATACCCCGTTGATATGAACTCCAGGCCACGATACCTGCCAGCACATTACCGAGCATAGCGCCAATAAACAGACCTTTAATACCACCATATTCTGCACCAAGCCAAAGTAGCGGAAGGAAGCAAACAAACAGGCGTAGTGCCGATATCACCAAAGCTCGCATTGGCATGGTCAGCGCATTACAGATAGACACCATCAACATACAGATACCTAATGGACCAAGGCTCAGTGGTACCCAAGTTAAATGAATGGCAAGAATATCTCCAACGGCATCTTCACTGGTGAGCAAATCAGTCAGAGGGGTAAGCGCGATAAACAGAAGAACGGCTATTGCCAACTGCCATACCAAGACAAATTTCACCGATAGCGAAACCAGAGACTTAATCTTACCTATCTCCCCTTTACCCAACCAGCGGCCAACCATTGGCGGCATAGACATGGTCAGTGCAAGGATAATAACGATAGAGAAAAACTCCAGCCTTGAGCCTAACGCCCAAGCGGCAACGGTAGCCGCCCCAAAGCCTGCGACTAATTTGGTCGCCAGCATTGACGATAACGGCGGCAATAGTTGGCTAAGCATGGCTGGTGCCATGATATTCACCAACTCTTTCATCGAGGCGAAAATATCCAGGCCCTTCCACTCAAAGCTCAACCAGTGGCGTTGAATCACCTTGGGGTAAACCGCAATCATACCGACACCGAAGGCGACAACGGTTGCCCAAGCGGCACCGACGAGTCCCATATCGAAGGTGAAGATAAATAATGGGTCAAGAGCCATATTCAGTAAGCTAGTTACTACCATCATGATTCCCGGCAACATAGTATTCCCGTTGGCACGACACAAACTGTAAGCAAAGTACAACATCGCACCGCACCAGGAGCTTGCCAACCATGCCGGCCAATAACTATCAATCACGGGATAAACGTCCTGCGGTGCACTCAGCAACTGTAAAATACCTCCGCGTGCAAACCATATAAATAGGCAAATCAGCAAGACGCTGAGCGCTCCTGTAATAACAACCAACCCACCCAGTTGCTTTGCACGCTGGTATTCACCACTACCTAACACACGGGATATTAAAGAGGTAGTCGCAATGCCTAACCCCACTTGCAGACCGATGATCACCATCTGCATGGGTAACGTGAAACCTTGTGCAGCAAGCGGCAACACACCTAACTGACCAATAAATGCACTGTCAACCAATTGAAAGCTCATGAGCGAGAGGACGCCAAACAGCATTGGCCAAGTCATATCAAATAATTGACGACCAAGAGACGTTTCAGAAGAAGGCTGAGTTTCTGATTTTGAAGGCATAGTGTTTAAGTATCTTTATTCTTGATTATTAAAGTCTATATACAAAAAAGCTCGGCAGTAAGAATCCTTAGTTTCTCACCTAACCGAGCTTTATCGTTGCCGATTTAAGTTACGCTGTCACCAGCTTAACAAGATCAGCAGGACGGTAGTAGACTGACTTCAGTACTTTACCCTGGCGAACAAGCTTGCCACCAAGATCAACGTCTTTGGCACACTTAGCAATAATGAATTCACCTTTCTGGCTACCGACAATTTCTACACCTTGTTTTGCGTAGAAAGCTTTTGTTTCTTCAAATTCTGTTTCGTTACGGCATACTTTGCTCATATTGCTTGAATGAACTTCATCCCAACAAGAAACAAAATCAAAGCCTAAGCGCTTGGCAATCTGAAGAAGCAAGTCGATCAAATAGCTGATACCAACGTTTGATTCAACTTTGTCATCACCTAAATGAACCAAACGGCCCATAAGAACATACACAGAGTCAACAATTGCATCTGCTTGCTCTACTAGAGAGTCTGCCTCTGCAAGTTCGGTTAACTCTTCAACCGCCAGCGATGTGTGTAGTGCATCAGCCTGTTCGTTCAAACTGGAAGGCGACTCGATATCCAAGTCAAAAGTATTTCGAAATTCACGAATATCACGGTAAAGGTGATCGAACAGTGCTTGATCCAAAACAGACAGCTTCATGCAACTTTCCTTTAAGTCAAATTAATCCTTATAACCAACTGGATAGTAACGATAAACCTTGATTGCCTCTACCCTGATAGCATCCGGTTTATGGTTAAATTACAACACCCAGTGGGTTGTTAGGATTGGAGAAATTCAGAACAAGGGAACCCATGGCTCCCTCGCTATAGGCTTACCAGCTAAATCTGGTTTTAGCTGATAACCAGAACCTTGTGCAGCCGATTAAAACTCTTTAGGAGCATAACCTGTTACAACAGTGATACCCATTTCACGGCCAAGTGCAGTCATTGGGTGAACAACAACCAAACCTTTTACTGATTTCTTAAGCTTACCCATGTCAGATTGCTCAGCTTTAGTCAGTGGGCGGTTGAAAGGCAAAGACTTCACATCAGACCCTTTTTTGTTAAGTTGACGCTTGGTCTGGTGCTTAACTTTATTAATTTTTTTGGTAATGGTCTCGATTTCTTGTGTCGCCTGACCAGCAATCGCCTGATCACCACGCTCTTGTGCCCCAGCCAACTTACGACGAAGTTTATCTAAACGGTTATTTAGACTCTGAAGCTCTTTATTTAAATTCATGTAGTTACCTTATCTTTCTTCGCAATACCCTTTCACCAAATGCTTGGGTAAATTGCTTGACAGCTGATTATATAACAAGCGTCACACTTTGGGCGAAGAATCTGACAAAAAATGTCTTCAATCTTTGACTATTCAAAGATTTCCTCCTTGCAGTTGCCTTTAAGTGTCGCATCTATGAGACACGATACATTGCGTCGCTAGCGGCTTTTTGCTCTTATATTCACAGCGTCAATAAATTGAACAATAAGCCAATAAAACGACTGTAGAGGTTAGCATAAGGATATGTGTAAAGATTGTGGGGTGCATATAGCAAGTACCCGAATAAAACGGAGTTTTATCGAGCGTCACATCACGCACAAAAGCAAATATAAATACTACTGCCCGAATTGCAAACGGACAGTTTTTGTTTCGATTGGTGGTACGCCCGAAACACAGAAGCAATAAAAAAACAGGCCATTATTGGCCTGTTTTTTATCACTTCACGCTAAGTAGCTTTTCAGTAAACTCTGCGAAACCAAAGCCTCCCGGCTTTGACATTACGACTTGTGGTTTATGCTGTAATTGATCCCAGTAGTGCATGATATTTGCCACACCTACACTCTTTGGGAGCAATTCAAACATGAACTGATCATTCATAGAATCACCCACATAACAGGCCGTCTGCTTGATTTGTTGATCCGTCAAACCTTTTTCCTTTAAGAAGGCCGTCGCTGTGTCTTTCTTGGAATGGTCACCATACCAAGCATTAATATGGATAGAACTCGCTGTCGCACTAGCACCCAAGGCATGTATGCGTGCAACAATTTGATTTACCGTTTCACTGTCAACCTTAGGGCGGTTTTGGCCAATATCAATTGCCACTTCGCAAATCCGATAGGCTTGGTCCAGAGTCAAATTCAGATCAGGATAATCAGCTAGGATTGCTTCTATCTCTACTTTAAGGCGCTGCTGCGTGTTGCGAATATCTTCAATGGGTACATCGGAGCGCATCGTCAAAAAGCCGTCTTTCTTTTCCATGATCACGGCGCCATTTTCAGCCAGTACCGCATCAACTGGCCACAGTTGGGCAATGTGATCGCCCCAACCCGCACATGCACCGGTCACCGCAACGACTTTCTTTCCAGCTGTACGCAGCTTTTGAAGTGAAATTAATGTCTCTGGCGGCAGTTGCCCTTGCCAAGTTAGGGTGTCGTCAACATCCGTCAACACCCATTCAATGTCTTTCCAATTTGGTGATAGGTCCGTTACTTGCGAATTCATAATTACCTCAAATCTTTCTTGGTGGCTCCCTTGGTGCTGATTAACCAAGGGAACCGTGTTACAGCATATTCGGCAAGAACATCACCAAACTTTCTGAAAATGTTAGTAGCATCAATACACTAAATAAAGCCAATAGCAGCGGGAGTACTTCTTTAACAAAATCCACCATCTTGACTTTAAGGATGGAACACACGGTAAACATCATCGAGCCAAACGGTGGGGTTACTCCGCCTATCATAATATTGACGATGATAATGATGCCGAAGTGCACTGGATTGACACCTAAGTTCAATACTGCCGGTAGCAATAAAGGCGTTAGGATAATCATCGCTGCGCCACCTTCAATAAACATCCCCACGACTAGCAGCAACATATTGATTAATAGCAACAAGACATACTTATTGTCTGTCAGCTCAATCAACGCAGAGGCTACATTGTGCGGGATCTGCTCCAACGTCATGTAATAACCAAAGACCATTGCACCAATGATGATAAACATGACACTGCTGGTACCCTGAATAGTCTCACGCAAAATCATCGGGAAGTGGCGAAATTCCAGCTGGCGGTATATAAAAATCCCGATGATGGTACAGAGCAATACAGCAATTGCCCCAGCTTCAGTCGGTGTAAACAGGCCAAAGCGCATCCCAAGGATGATGCCAAACGGGATCAACAAGGCCGGGATAGCTTTCAAGAAATACTGCCAACGCTCTTTCGCAGAAGCTGCTTCACTACGAGATGGCTTGTAGTTACGCTTTCTCGCAATAAAGGCGATGGTTATCATCAATGAAATTGCCATCAAAAATGCAGGAACATAGCCTGCGATGAACATTTGGTGTACTGATACATTTGCCAGCAAAGCAAAGATGATCAGGTTGATACCCGGCGGTATGACGGGACTGATACTGGATGATGCCGCAGTGACAGCTGCAGTAAACGGCAGACCATAGCCACGTTTTGTCATTTCAGGGGCCAAAATTTTTGATTGCATCGCTGCGTCTGCATTGGCAGAACCTGAAATCCCGCCCATCAGAGTACTGAGCAAAACGTTAACCTGAGCAAGGCCACCGGTTCGGTGCCCTATCATCGCATCTGCAAATGCAAGTAAGCTTCGACTTATCCCGGCATAGTTCATCACAGAGCCCACCATGATGAAAAATGGGATCGCCAGCAAAGGAAAAGATTCAGCAGAACTAATAAACCGCTGCATCACCAAAGTGACAGGAATAGAGCTGTTCAAAAACAAAAAATACACCATCGCCGAAGCAATCAGCGAAAAGGCAATGGGGATGTTCAAAAGAAATAGAACAAACAGAATTACAATAGGTAGATAGCTTTCCACAACAAGACCTATTTTTTACCGCGTTTTAGCGTGTTGAGATCATCGATAATGAATTTCACCGTATGGAGCGCCATCAGCACGAAGCTGACAAACAACACACCATTTATGGTGAAGTAAGACATTCCCATCACCGGAGTGACTTTATTAGACAACATCGTGTACTGGTAGCTCAGTACTGCCATCAAGATATTAAGAGCCAGCAAGAAAAGTGATACCAGCAGATGAAAAGGACGTTTTGCTTTTTTCGGTAGCATAGCCACAACGACATCGACGCCCATATGTAGCTTATGCTTGTAACATGAGCTGATGCCCAGATAGACCGCCCAGATAAAACACACGACAGAAAGCTCTTCGCTCCACGGCACGACAAACCCGAAGCCGTAACGTAAAACCACATTCACAATGACCATCAGCACAGTAATGCTGATAGCAATAGAAGCCAAAATCTCTTCTAGGTTACGTATTAAAAACACTTTGTTCTCCTAAGCAGATAACGAAACGCCGGTGCTCCCTACTTCACCGGCGATTCATAGCGTAGCGACGCGACTGCTTATTCTTCGTTAGCTCGGATAGTCGCCAGCTCGTTCATGATCGTGGCGTGTACACCTTCGCTCCAGGTTGGGAACTGGTTGTATACCTCAGCTGTCAGCTTGTTGAACTCTTCAGAGTTAACTTCATTGAAAGTCACACCCAGGGCTTCAAGCTTCTCGGTGTATTCTTGATCCAGCTTGATAAGTTCAGCTGTATTTGATTCTGCACCCGCTTCTAGCTCTTCCATAATGATCTGCTGCTGCTCAGGGCTGAACTTGTCCCATACAGATGGCGAGATATAAATACCAACGGTACCAAGGAAGTGCTTGGTCAAAGACATGTTCTTCGCCACTTCATAGATCTTGGTTGAGTACATTGTCAGGATAGAACCTTCTAGACCATCAACAACACCTTGCTGGACACCGGCATAGGTCTCTGGGAAAGGCAATGCTGCAGGGGCTGCACCCATTGACTGCAGTGTACTGATGAATAGTTGGCTTTGAGGAACACGGATACGCATTCCTCTCATGTCTTCTGAGTTAACAATCTCTTTGTTACTGATCATGTGGCGGAAGCCAAACATGTAATCCGCGTTCAGTACTTTGATACCCTTCGCTTCTGCCTGTGCAGACAAACCTGCCACATAGTCAGTTTTCATCATTGCTAGGTATTCATCGTAAGTGTTGTAAAGCATTGGGCCTGCTAAAGCGGCAAAATCTGGCACGTAATCGCCTAGGTAGCTCAAATCCTCTACCGCTATCCAGTTAGCACCATTCACAACTTGCTCTAGGTTATCTTTATAAACAGGAAGCTGACCACCTGGGAAAACTTTAATGTTTACCGAGCCGTCCGTACGCTCACGGATAGCATCAGTTGCTTTGATCAATTCCTGCGTCAGCAGCTCATTTTGGGTAAACACCAAGCTCATGTTCAGATCAATCGGAGCTGCTGTATCAGCAGTTTGGTTATCAGCTTCACCACAGCCAACCAGCAGAGCGGTAGCGGTCAAAACAGTTCCTAGTAGCTTTTTCATATCCTTTAGCCTTCAATATATTTATTCGGATGAAAAACGATTTACGGCAGCGAGTATGAAATGAGAATATTACATTCATATGAACATTGATAAAACCAATTTGAACATTCATATGAAAATGCTTGTCAGGCCATAAATCCAACACGTTAAGTAAATATCATTAGTCTCTTTTTCAATTGTTGAACGCACTTCGAGTGTCATAATACGGTAACATTAGCCGAATACTGTTATGCTGATTTTCAAATGAACATTAATAATCATCCATCAACATTCATCATAGGTATATCATGATCACTGGTCATCGCGGTGCCGCAGCCCTAGCTCCCGAAAACACCCTAATTAGCATCCAGAAAGCAGCCGACGCCGGCGTTAGTTGGGTAGAAATCGACACTCAGTTAAGTGCAGACGGGATTCCTGTTGTTTTCCATGATGAAACCGTTAACCGTTGCACCAATGGCAAAGGTAAAATTGCTGACTTAACTCTAGCGCAATTGAAATCTCTCGATGCGGGAAGTTGGTTTGGTGAAGCATTCACTGGCGAAAAAATACCAACACTGAGTGAAGCATTAGATACATGCTTGGCACTTGATTTGACGCTTAACCTTGAGTTGAAAATCCATCACGAAGAACATACCGCACCGCTAATCGATGCCGTCGTTGCGTTGATAAAAGAAAAGAATTACCCAATTGATAAACTCCTTTTCTCAAGCTTTCAGAAACCGGCTTTAGAACTCTGCCAGCAACAAATGCCTGAAGTGCGCCGTGGTTTTATTTGTGAAGTATGGAATGACTACAGCTTGACCTCTATTGCAACAAGCCAGCCTTACAGCGTTCATATTGATCACCGCATTTTGACGCCAACCATTGCCAAAAACATTAAAGATGCCGGTTATGTTTTAAAAATCTGGACCTTGAACAACGCCGAGAAAGCACAGCATTTCTATGATCTAGGTGTAGACAGCATCATCACTGATAAGCCAGATACCTTTTAACTTGTGCGATATGTTGGCTAACTAACTGATTGGTAAATATAAAAGTGGAATTAAATCACCGCCAAAAACAGATACTCGCGACGATTCGGGCAGAAAGCGAAGTGCAAATTGATTATCTCGCTGAGAAGTTTTCTGTTACGACACAAACCATCAGGCGGGATGTCAATCATCTTTGCGAGCAGGGACTTGCGCGCCGAGTCCATGGTGGAGTCAGTTTGCCCGCATCGATGACCAATACAAGTTATCGTTACCGCTCAGAAGTAGAGTCAAAGGCGAAGGGAGACCTGACAGCAAAGATTGCTGCTGCCATACCCGATGGCTCTACGATCATGATTGGCATTGGTACCACCCTTGCCCATCTAGCCCAACACCTGCTACCTAAGAAGTCATTGCGGGTTATCACCAACAACCTTCAAGTCGTCCAGATTCTAGAAGCCAACGAGAACATCGAAATTTACCTGGCAGGTGGTCAGTTCCGGCGTGAACATCAGGATATTATGGGTAGTAGCGCGGTTGATTTTTTCAATGGCTTTGAGGCAGATATCGGTATTTGTGGATGCGCCGCAGTAACTGACAGCCACTTCGTCATGGAGCATGAAAATATTGAAGCGGATATTACCAAAGCAATAATCAAGAACAGCCGTAAACAGTGGTTGGTGGCAGATGCCAGCAAATGGGGCCGGTTTGCGGCTATGAAAGTCTCTCCGCTGAAGCAGTTTGATCAAATTTTCACTAATAACAGTCATCTACCGGCTGAGTATCCAGTGACAATGTCACTACCATTTGAAACTATGTCTGAAGGTGAGTAATTCACCTTCTCAGCTCAAAGAGTAGATTGCCCTTAGCGGTAACAAAACGACATGTTGGGCTGTATAACCCTTTATCAGCCCTAATAATCAGGCACTAGCTTCGCTAAACTCACACCAACTGCCGAAATTAACATCATTTTTTCCAAATTAGTCCCCACATATGTCTAATATTCATCTATAATCTTCGGCCATATTTTTGTCAGGCTCAGCCGTCTGCTTTAGGAATAAAGAATGTCATTTGCATCACAAAACTTTTCTCAGGAAATTGTTCGCGCACTTACCGAGTGCGGCTATGAGAAATTAACTCCAATCCAACAACAAGCGATCCCACACGCTCGTCGCGGAAACGATATTCTTGCCAATGCCCAAACAGGTACCGGTAAAACAGCCGCTTTCTCTCTGCCGATCATCCAGCAAATCTTGGACAACCCTAAGCCTCGAAGCCGTTTCAATGTGCGGGCGCTTATTTTGGCACCTACCCGTGAGCTAGTCGCACAAATTGCCAAGAATATTGAGGATTACACCAAGTACACTGATATTTCAGTAGCCGCTGTTTACGGTGGTACTAAGATGGGCTCTCAAGAGAAAAAACTTGAGCCTGGTTTGGATATTCTGGTTGCGACCCCAGGCCGCCTGCTTGAGCACATGGAACTAAGCAATGTGTCACTTGCTAACCTTGAGTTCCTGGTATTCGATGAAGCAGACCGTATGCTGGATATGGGTTTCATCTCTGACATCCGCATGATCATGGGTGATATTCGCAACCATCCTCAAACAATGTTGTTCTCTGCGACTTTCTCTGCACAGATGAACAAACTGGCAAACGAAATTACCCGTAAGCCAAAGCGTATTTCAGTTAGCCCAGAAAATGCTACCGCCGACACGGTTGCCCACGTTGTTTACCCAGTAGACCAAGAACGCAAGCGTGAGCTATTGTCTGAGCTTATCGGTAAGAAAAACTGGCAACAGGTTCTGGTCTTCGTTAACTACAAAGAAACAGCCAACGAACTCGTTAAAGAGCTAAAGCTTGATGGCATCAAAGCTGTGCTTTGCCACGGCGATAAAGCGCAAAGTGCACGCCGCCGTGCCCTAGATGAATTCAAAGAAGGCAAAGCACGTGTGATGGTTGCAACTGAAGTTGCTGCTCGTGGTTTGGATATCCAAGGCTTACCGCATGTGGTTAACTTTGACATGCCTTTCTTGGCTGAAGACTATGTACACCGTATTGGCCGTACAGGTCGTGCAGGCCTACAAGGTCATGCTGTCTCTTTTGTTAGCCGTGATGAAGAGCTAACGCTTCAGCAGGTTGAAAACCTAATCAAACAGCGCATTCGCCGTATTCAACTTGCGGGTTATGAACCTAAGAGCCGTGATGCACTACTGAATAAAATTCACAATAAAGCGGCGTTCCGTGACCGCCAAGGCCGTACAAACAACCCTGCGGATCAGTCTGATGCAGAACGTCGTGCTCGCCTGCGCCGTGCGGTATTGAATAAATCAAAAGTGACAAAACTGAAGAAATAATTGAGTTTCAATTAATTAAAAGAAAGGGTTAGCCATTGGCTAACCCTTTTTTGTTTACTTCTCTGTTTACATTACGGCAATCGGTGTTTTAATTCTGCGCTAAATAGGCTTTGAACTCTTCACCGGGTACAGAACTTTTTGTTGAAACGGCAATTGATGCCCACTGTGTTCCAAC
>NZ_JACSOF010000083.1:0-28521 GCF_014349205.1 Photobacterium sp. BZF1 | reverse complement strand
ACCTTGCCATGTTTATCTTCGCCGTGGATACTGAACGAATGTTTGGTTAAATCAATGCCATAAATTGATTGTGACATGGTGGCCTCCAAGGAGTGTAGTCAGACTTACCAAGTGTGGCAGAGCCTGATGAGGGGGAGTCCATGTCATTCGTTAGTTATTTTTATTACTTACACACATAGGCAAACATGTGAATAAAAAATTGCGTATAGTGACAGGTGCACCAGGCTCTGGGAAATCAACAGTGGTGAATGAGTTACTAGATTACTCTCTGCGATCAAGTTGTGTCTTTCTTGACATCGACTTAATTGCAGACTCAGCAAGTAAGTTGGCCAAAAGCAGTATTTATACTGATCCCGACACATGGGTTCCATATGGAAACTTATGGTTTGATATTTTGAAATCACTGACATTAAACGGCAAATCTGTTGTTTGGTTTTGTCCAAATACACCAGAAGATATTCAATCTCAAGATACTTCTTTTTTCACCGAGATTGAGTGGTTGCTACTAGATTGTGAGGATCTAGTTAGAACAGAACGTCTTGCGGAAAGAGGTTGGAAAAAAGACAAAATATCAGAGTCGCTAGAAGATGCGCTGGAATTAAGAAATTTGAGCCTTTATTCAGTCGATACGACGAATTTATCACCAGCGTCTGTAGCAAAAGAAATCATCAAGTGGGTAGAGCGCAGCTAACAAGTGCTCTAAGACGGACGGGTAACTGAGTTTGTATATGGAAACATCAAAAGAAGAACTTCTCGCTGTATTAACGAAAGAGTGCGAATTGTATTCATCGATTCCTGCCAGTGAGCAACAGCAAAAACGCGATAAAAAGTGCTTTATTAATGGATTGATGACAGCTTGTCGAGTTGTAGGCATCAGTTTTGAAGAGCTGAACTCGGTAATAGAATCTATGCCTAAACAGCCAAAGTTCAAAAACATAGATGAACAGCTATCTATCCCAACTTATGTGCGAAATAACGTTGAGATAAAGCTGTAAAACTTGGCTGCGCCATACAAGCATTAAGCGCGACTTCCAACGTTTGCATGTTCAGTTCAATGTTTGGTTACGTGTTTCCGCTGCAGTGATTTTAGTATCGTGCTAGTGTGCGTTACAGCTTACTGCAGCCGTTATGGCACGTAAAAATTGGAAGAGATATGAAACTACTACTATTATCAGGAAGCTTTCACTCAAAGAGTAAAAGTGTTGCAATCTTAAACGCCTTAAAAGGGTATTTCTCAGAGCATGAATATACCTTTCCAAAGTTGGACTCCTTGCCTTTTTACTGTGAAGACTTAGCTAAGGATAAGCCGGAGAGTATTCGTCAACTGATTAAAGATGTCGAAATGGCTGATGGCATCATAGTTTGCTCGCCAGAGTATAACCATAGTATTCCCGCCGTGCTAAAAAATGCTATTGATTGGGTATCAAGACCCGCATTCAATTCAGTCTTGAAGGGTAAGCCCGTTACCATTATTACTCAGGCAAATAGCCCTGTTGGTGGTGCAAGAGCCCAAGCTCATATCAAATTGGTTTTCGATTCTACTCTATCCAGTATTCATCCAGTTCATGAAATGATGATCACAGGCGTCGATAGTGTTCTGAACTCTGAGCTTCAGATAGTCGACGCAAAGGTAGAAGAAAGGCTGAAAAGGCACATGGTAAACTTTGTTGAGTTTATTGATGGTAAAAGCTCATAACAAACTACAATGACGTGCATATAATTTTTCTAGTATTCAGCCAATTTCAATTAGGAGCCTAGTTTGGCTAAAAAATATTACGTAGTTTGGAAAGGTCGCGAAACCGGCATTTTCACCACTTGGGCGAAGTGCCAGTCACTGGTTGATGGCTTTGCCGGAGCAAGGTTTAAGTCGTTTCCGACCTTAGAAGAAGCCGAAGCCGCGTTTGGAAAAAAGGGCCCAGCAAAGGCTACTTCACATAACAAAACATCTAAAGCTAAGAGCGTTAAACAGTCCATCAAATCTAAATCAGCTTCATTAACTCAAGAGCAAATAGAGGCAATGCCATTTGATGTAAAAATATACACAGATGGTGCATGTGATCCGAATCCTGGAGAGGCAGGGACTGGGCTTGCCGTATATGAGAACAACGAACTCAGTGAGCTTTGGTATGGAATGTACCAATCATTCGGCACCAACAATACAGCGGAACTGAACGGGTTAAACCAAGCTTTGCTGCTTGCCAAGGATAAGCTCGCTAGTGGTAAAACTGTCGGTATCTTCTGTGACTCAAAATACTCTATCGATTGTATTACTAAGTGGGCGAGTGGTTGGGAGAAAAAAGGTTGGACTAGGCCTGGCGGTGAAATTAAAAACTTGGATATTATCAAACCCGCGTACGCCCTTTACCAAGAGTTATCGTCTCAAATTACAATTCATCATGTAAATGGGCATGTCGGCATTGAGGGTAATGAGTTAGCAGATAGGATGTCGATCGTTGCTATCGAGTCTCAGGATCAGAACCTTTCTATGTACAAAGAAACGGATAATATCCCAGAACTGTTAGCGTTACGTGCTGGCTAAGATGCTCATATAATGACACGGCGCTATACGACTTATTTACATTAGGAGAACTCAATGGATTTAGATATCTATCAGGTTGACTCATTTACCCGTGAAGCATTCAAAGGGAACCCTGCTGGAGTCTGTATTACGTCCAATGGGTTGAGTGAAAGCTTGATGCTTTCCATAGCTGAAGAAATGGCCGTGTCTGAAACGGCATTTTTATCACTTTCCGATATGAGGTTGAGGTGGTTTACCCCTAAAGCAGAGGTGAAGCTTTGTGGTCACGGAACGCTTGCTGTTGCTCATGTACTCAAAGAAAGGGGTGATGTGAAGGACGGTGACAGCGTTCATTTTGAAACCTTGTCTGGAACTTTAACGGCGATCATCAACGAATCTACTGTCGAGTTGGATTTTCCATCACCCGTTATCGATTTTGATGTTGCCCAATCTTCAGAGTTATTGGAGGGGTTAGGTATAGAGGAACACCAAGTTATCTCCTATGGCGTGTTCGATACCAAGGTCCTCATTGAAGTGGATAACGAACAGACATTGTTGAACCTCGTGCCGAACTTTGATGCATTGAAGCAAATTAAAGGCCGTGGTGTGCTGGTTACAACACCTTCAGGAAGTGACGACTTAGATTTTGTTTCACGGTATTTTGCCCCCTGGGTAGGAGTCAATGAAGACCCAGTTACAGGTTCTGCTCATTGCGCCTTGACCGTTTATTGGTCTGAAAAGCTCAACAAACTAAAACTAATGGGGTATCAAGCATCCGCTCGAGGTGGGAATGTTGCTACAGAGCTTCTATCGAATGGACGCACTAAGTTAATAGGTTCGGCGGTCACAGTGATTAAAGGGTCTATGCGGATACCAGCCGAATAGCAGGTTACTTTTGTTGCTGTGAAAATAATGGAAGATGTAATGCTAGAAACGGAAAGGTTAATACTCACTCCAGTTCAACTTGAAGACATTGATATTTATACCGAACTCTTCACTAGTGAAGAGGTGACGCGATACCTGCCTGGCGGAAAACCTTACAGCTTGGAATACATAGAAAACTATGTTCCCCAGAAGGTCAGTCATTGGTCAAACGGCTTTGGTACATTTATTGTGTCACTCAAAAGTGAACCAACAGTCAAGATAGGGTATGCGGGTGTAGAGCAAATTCCTGAGTCCAAATATTGTGATATTCGATACGGGCTGCTCAGTGAGTATCAGGGTAAAGGGTATGCTTTTGAAGCGGCTAAAGCTGTTTTGAATTTTACTTTTGATACCGGAAAAGTGTCTGATATCTATGGTGTAGCGGTAATAGGTAACTTAGGCTCTGAAGCTTTGCTGAAAAAGCTTGGCATGCGAAGTTCCAGTGAGCGGCTTTATGACAACGATGATTTGCTGACTTTTTCAATTCAAACACGTTTGTGATTTTGTGCTGGAAATCCTTGGAAAGTAGGCCCAGCAAAGTATATTAGGGCAAAGAAAAGCAGCCTTCGCCATGAGGGCGTTTTGTTTTAAGGACAGAAGGTATATATGGCAATTTTAGACATTCTCACTGCACCTGATCCAAGGTTGAAAGTGAAAGCTGAGAAAGTACAGGATATCGCGGCCGTACAAACATTAATCGACGATATGCTGGAAACCTTGTATGCGACTGATAATGGTATCGGTTTGGCATCAACTCAGGTCGGTCGCAAAGAAGCAGTGGTCGTTATTGATCTTTCAGAAAGCCGGGATCAACCACTCATATTGGTCAACCCTGAGGTTGTCAGCGGGACCGATAAAGCTATGGGGCAGGAAGGTTGCTTGTCAGTTCCTGACTACTATGCGGATGTCGAACGCTTCACTTCCGTTGTGGTATCAGCTTTAGACCGAGACGGTAACCCAATCACAATCGAAAGTGATGAATTTCTTGCAATCGTCATGCAACATGAAATTGATCATTTGTTGGGGAACTTGTTCATTGACTACCTTTCACCATTGAAACGCCAGATGGCAATGAAAAAGGTCAAGAAGTACGTGAAAGCTCATTCATAATGGGTTTGTAAAGCTAATCACCGGATAGCAACTCTAGTATCATGTTAGACTCAGTGCTTTGTGGTGGGAAGACCTAGGTCAGTGCCCACCATGTAGAGGTATTTGAGTAGTAAACGAGGTATTTAAGTTGTTGGAAGTTAAAACTGTCGGTCTATTTTTCATTACTGCAATAGCAGAAATACTGGGCTGTTATTTACCTTATCTTTGGCTTAAAGAAGATAAATCTGCCTGGTTATTGCTTCCAGCTGCATGTTTTTTAGCCTTATTTGCCTGGTTACTATCCCTTCACCCGACAGCTGCAGGTAGGGTTTATGCTGCTTACGGCGGTATCTATATTTTTGTTGCGATCCTTTGGTTGTGGGTAGTTGACGGTATTCGTCCCACACTATGGGATGTTGTTGGAGTGTCAGTCGCATTACTCGGGATGGCAATCATAATGTTTGCGCCGAGAACGACATAACAAGCGACACGAAGTGTTGGTTTAAAGCATAAATTTCAACATTTTTTTCACTTTTCTACCGGTATGATTTTCAGCATGGAGTACCATTTAAGCTGGAACGGTTGATGGGTAGATATCAGGTGACTTTCGCTTCATTCATGATGGTAATGACAACATATTCTTATGCTGATATGGAGCGGAATAAAGGGGTATTCGGGGAAGTTGGTCTCGGTCTCGGGAAATTTACAGCAAAAGAAAACCTCAGCACAGATGGTGACGAAATTATCGCTGAACTGGGCTCAGCTTCGTCAGAAAGCGAAGTGTCTTCAGATGTTGTGCTCGCGCTGGGCTATGCGTTCAATAGCAATCACCTGCTCTATATCGGGACCCACAATGAAGAGCTGATTAATAGTGAGGTCTCCTTAGCAACAGGTTACCAATACACAACAGACAACGGACTATCTCTCGATATATCTTACCTTTATGGGGTCTTCCATGATGACACCTGGCAAGATCCATATTTAGTCGGCTCCGCACGGGAGAAAACGGATATTAAAGAGAGCGCATTACGTTTTCAGGTTGAGGGTATCAATGGCTCACCTCTATCATTAGATTCGCTGCTTTACTCTAAGCAGATAGAGTTTGAAGCAGTGAAGGACCCGCAACTCGAGCGCAGTGGTAATGGTATATGGGCGCAAACAGCTTATTCTTATCCTCTCAATGAATCTTCTTTTGTTATTCCCTCGTTATATCTAGATGCTTTTTCAGCGGATGGAGAGGCGATGTCATTCAAAGAGTACGGTATCGGTCTGGAATACCTTCATTCGGCAGGAAGTCATAGTTTCACACTTGCCGCTGAATATGGATTACGTCACTATGATGCTGAAAATGTCATTTTTGAACGAACCCAGCGAGACGAAAGGTTTGAGTTTTCGTTGCTTTATCAGTTTGAAGGATTTATGGGGCTGGATAATGTGTCACTTATAGGGTTGGCAAGCTATGAGGAGACCTTGTCTAACATAGATTTCTACGACAGTAACGAAATAGAAATCTTGCTTGGTGTGTCATACCGATTTTAGGAAATAGAATGGAACATAATTAGAACTGCAAGAATCGCTCGATTCTACGCAAGATCAGTTCTACGTTGCAGAGCGGAATACCAACCAAGAGCGTTGATAGTTGAAGATAAAATAGTTGGTTTTCTAAAAGCCTCCGGCCCATTGTTGGAATTCTCTGATGTTATCCAGTTCTTGTTGGGTTTTTGGGGCAGGGTAGCTTTACTTCTCTACCTAGAGGGAATAGTTGATGTAGGGCAAAACTGACATGTTTTTTCTTCCAAGTAATCTTGCGTGAACCTATGCAGGCCTATCGCCTTAGAAGTGCTGCGTTCACTCCATCCAGCAAGCAGAAGTCCTCTCAGTGAATCTCGAAATGGTTTGCCTTTGGGGGCGTTTAGTAAAGGGTTTAACGTTAGAGACATGTCTTGGCACTTCTTTGTTATATTTTTGACAATATCCACTCACTGTAAAATCATGGACTTGTATATGGAATCATAGAAAGAAGATCTTCTTGCTTTGAAGAACGGAAGTTTAAAGGGAATGAAGCCGTTGAAATAAGTAGTTGGTTTTCTACCTATAAAGAGGTGATACTGTGGGGCGGCCGTGTGCTGGGTCTGGTCAATTGACTTTTAGTGTTGCAAGCCAAAAATCGCTAATGCATCTGGATAATTCAAAGGAGCAAGAATGGAATCTACAAGCATTAAAAACGTCGTTTTTGATATCGGAAACGTCATTGTACGTTGGGCTCCATTAGAAATAATTAGGCTGACATTTGGTAATGATTGCGATCACGAGGAGTTGGCCAAGTCTGTTTTCCTGTCTGATATCTGGATGGATCTCAACAAAGGTTTTATATCAGAAGCTGAAGCTAAGGTTCGTTATCAGGCAACAATTGGTTTATCAGAGCTAGAGTGTGAGCGGCTATTTTATTACGTAAAACATACCCAGCTTTTAATTTTTGGGTCTGTTGAGTTAGTACAGCGTGTAAAAGCCGCAGGTTATAACGTTTATGCACTTACTGACAATGTCCATGAAATCGTTACTCACCTTAAATCGACTTACACGTTTTGGGACCTGTTTGATGGCGCAACGGTCTCTGCTGATTTGGGCTTGCTAAAACCTCAAGCTGCCATTTACCAAGCTTTGTTGAAACAAAATGATATTAAGCCTTCAGAGACAGTGTTTATCGATGACATGCCTTATAACGTCGATGGTGCAAAGGCTGTAGGCATTGCCGCAATTCAATTTGAAAACTCGGCACAGTGCGAGCAAGAACTACAAGAATTGGGCTTAGTGTTGTGATGGATAAAGGGTAGTAACAAGTGATTTCTTATCAACCGTCAACGAACCTTAGCCAATCGGCTGAAATTACTTACCAAAATATGCGCCCTTATTATGAGCAGCTTTCGGTGTCGTGGGAGCCGTCAAAAATACTGGAGCAGATTCAGGGCTTGGATAACTGGGATATTCTCTATAACGGGGAAGTCATTGGGGCTATACGGATGTCATTTGATGGTGAGGGTGGCTATGTTCGCGATCTTCAGATCAGTGGGGCATTTCAAAATAAAGGCTTGGGTGCAAAGGCACTCGATGAAGCGATGAGATTAACTAAACAGTCTGGCGCAAAGAAGATCAGGCTTAGAGTTTTCAAGATAAGCCCTGCATTTCATCTGTACCAACGTTGTGGTTTTAACGTTGTTAGTGATGATGAAAAGTTTATCTATATGGAAAAGCTTGTTTAGACATTCGGCAGGGACAGTTTATGAAACCTGAGCAGATTGGCAAAGCCTACGATCAAATTACTCACCTATGGCAGAGTGATGATTTTAATCGTGAAAACGGTATAGAGGCACATAGGCGAGCATTATCGTTTGTGAAAACCAAGGGTAAAGCGTTAGACATCGGGTGTGGCTGTACGGGGCGATTTTTTGATTTGATGCTGAGTGAAGGTTTTACCCCAGAAGGCTTAGTGGGAATAGATATGTCGGATCGTATGCTTGCCCTCGCGCGACAACGTCACCCTGATGTCGAACTGTTCAAAGCGGACATCTGCACACATCAGCTCAGCCAGCGATTCGACTTTATTACAGCCTGGGACAGTATTTGGCATATCCCTCTCAGCGAGCAGCGCAACGTGCTGACTAAAATTTTCGATAGCCTCAATCGCGGTGGCGTGTTCATTTTCTCTTTTGGCGGTACTGCAGAAGAAGGGGAGCACACCGATAATTTTATGGGACCAGAAGTCTATTATTCATCTCTTGGAACAAATGGCTTCCTGAGCCTATATTTAGAGCTTGGTTGTGCAATCCGACACCTTGAATTTGACCAATACCCGGAGTTGCATACTTATCTGATTGTAGAAAAACCGTAGTTATTCTTTTTGCGTTTGCTTTGAGTTAAATAGTTGCTTCAACTACGATTACAGTGCTTGAGTGCCAAGCACGCATTGTCTACAATGACGCACTTTTTACTATAATCAGGTCACAATTATGAGCGATTCTAAACCAGCATTGCCAGATCATCTTGCATGTAACCCTCGCAGCCCACACCACGTGGCAGAGTGCTTTGAACACGCGATCGGTATCCGTCTAAACGGCAAAGAGCGTACTGATGTTGAAGAGTACTGCATCAGCGAAGGTTGGGTGAAAATTCCTTCACCAAAAGCGTTGGATCGCCGCGGCCAGCCAATCCTTATTACCCTTAAGGGTACAGTAGAAGCTTACTACGTGTAAGTCGCTACGAATTTAAAATAGAGCCTTAATAGGCTCTATTTTTTCTTGCCGATATGTACCGCTAATTTCCCCTTTAAAGCCCTCGCAATCAAGTTACACACCATCATAGATTGAGCTAGATTCTGAACTTCGTTACACCGTCTTTTTATGTGCTGGCCTATAACTTGCTTATGTAAACAGCATCACTATTAATAGCTGAAACAACTTCAATGCATGTAGAGGAACTGAAACTTTAAAACTCATTTGTTTCACAGGAGGCAAATATGAAAGGTACGTATCTCGAAGCCGTGTCATTTCATGTCGTTCTTAGCACTGATCTTTTCCGCCATACTCCATCTGAACTGCTTGTCATTTTCGAGCGCAGATTATGCGACTCTCTAAGAGAGCGCAGCGAATTCACATGCACGCCAAACCCCTTACATCGCGAACAAAAAAGAAATCACATTCGATATTTGGTCGCCGATATTCGCAAATTGCGAAGCTTAGTTGTATTCAGTAAGCAGAATAGGCTGTCGGCTGCCGGAGTAATCAATCAAATTGAACGTAACTGACGGTATAATTTTCTGAGCATCGATAAACAAAGTCGCCTTGAAATTTTTTCCTGGGATCTCGTGTCTATACTACTGACTGACAGAACATGGAGTGGCTAGTTATGAAATTGATTCTCAGGATATTCAGTATTATTGCCCTTTGGGGAAGCCTATCATTACCGGCAATGGCTTTAGAGCCTGTGTATAGTGATTTTTTCGGCAAGGCGATTAAGGGGTATGATCCGGTTGCTTATTTCACCCAAAGTAAACCCGTACGTGGTGACGATGATTATACCTACCGTTGGAATAACGCTAAGTGGTATTTCTCTTCGGCACAAAATCGCGATGCTTTTGCCCAAAACCCTGAAAAGTATGCCCCTCAGTATGGTGGATATTGTGCCTGGGCGGTAAGCCAGGGATACACTGCTAAAATTGACCCAGATGCCTGGCACATCCACCAAGGCAAACTTTATTTAAACTACAACAAGTCCGTTCAGAAAAAATGGCAGCGTGATGTTCCCAGCCATATTGCCCAAGGTGACAAGAATTGGCCGAGTTTGCTCGCTGAGAATTAATAAGCTTGATGTTCAACTAATAAACGAGCTGTATCTGGCTTTTTTCTTACCTGATCGATGTGAATAGGACCGTTTGATTTGTCATCATTGAGTGATAAAACCTCAAGTTTCGTTAAGTCATAATAGACGTTCCAGTTCGCATCGATATTCGCCTTAGACTCAAAAAGTAACTCTGTTGGTTCATTGGCAGTTAGGCTGACATTAACAAAGGTGCTATTGGTAAAATTAGAGAGGTAGAACTGCTGTACAACATGTTCATTATCCATTTTGGAGGAAAGTTCAGGCTCCCCTATAAGGATTAAGGTTGTTCTACGTTCCTCGCTGCCAACCAGTGTTACGCTACAAAGGTTCTCTGCAGAAATTTCGAAAACATCACCTTGTAGGTGAATTTCGACATCCATGAGTTCTCGCAATGCACAGTCTAGATCGTGCTGGTTATATACAGTAACCGTCTGGAACCTTTCTCTTACCTTAAACATGGTTTCTCGCGCGTATTATATTTAGTTGAATATGACGATAAGAATGAACCGGCATCCTAAAGAGAATGTGACTTTTTTTCTAGATAATAAGATTTATGGAAACTATGAAGTTTGATTATTGTGTTAATCATAGGCAGTTAATCGCTAGATAATAAAACACCGCCAAGCAGGCGGTGTTTAATAGTCGATTAAAGAAGTCGTTATGACTTATTGAACCACTTCGCCACTTTCGATTACTGTCTGACGAACTTTATCGGCAAAATCTAGCGCTTCCTGGCGGATCTTGTCTTCATCGACTGTTGTCATTTCGCGGTCTTTCATCAGGATCTTACCATCTACGATGGTGTGCTTGACGTTTGGTGCGTAAGCAGAATAAACCAAAGCCGAGTATGGGTTGTAAACAGGAACCATATTCGGTGCCTTGGTATCAATAACGATGATATCTGCCAGTTTACCAACTTCCAGTGAACCAATAGTATCTTCCATGTGCAGGGCACGTGCTGCACCAATGGTTGCCATTTCAATCACTTTAACCGGAGGCATTGCAGCACGGTCTTGGTTAACTAGCTTGTGTACTTTGGCAACTTGGTTGAACTCGTCAATGGTCGAGATAGTGTTACCTGACATAGGACCATCGGTGCCTAGGCCAACACGCAAACCTTCTTCCTGCATTTTCATCGCAGGAGATACGCCTTTGGCCGACTTGATGTTGGCACTCATGTTGTGGGCAATACCTACATCGTGTTTTTTCAGTAATTCAATATCGCTGTCGTTAACATGAATAACGTGTGCAGCAACTAGTTTAGAGTTCAGGGCACCGATATCTGCCATGTATTCTACTGGAGACATGCCACCACTACGTTCAGCGATGACTTCCTCTTCACGATCAGACTCGGCAAGGTGGGTCAGTACCGGCACATCATACTTCAGCGAAAGCTCGGCGATCTTTTTCAGTGTTTCTGTGGTGTTGGTATAAGGTGCGTGCGGCGCGAATGCCGGTGTAATGCGAGGGTGATCTTTGTATTCCTCGATGAAGTTTACGGCGTATTTGATACCTTCATCGGCATTCGCAGCATCAGCAACAGGGAACATAATGACTGTTTCGCCAAGAACAGCACGCATACCGATTTCATCAACGGTCTTTGCAACTTCATCTTCGAAGTAGTACATGTCTGCGTAGGTAGTCACACCACCTTTTAGCATTTCTACGTTACCCAGGGCGGCACCAATGCGGACCATATCGCGGGAAACCAATTTCTTTTCCAGCGGGAAGATGTAGCGGTGTAGTCGGTCTGGCACGTCATCAGCAAGCGAGCGGAAAACGGTCATTGAAACGTGGGTGTGGGTATTGATAAGGCCCGGCATCACGATATCGCCGTCAGCATCGATAACTTTTTTAGCTTCAAACTCTTTCAGGTCGCTGCCATCGGTGACGGCAACAATTTTGTTTTCTTTTACTGCAACAAGACCACTTTCATAAACGTTCTTGTCTTCATCCATAGTCAGGACAGTTGCGTTTTTTATTAGCAGGTCGACTTTTTCAGCGGCGAAGCTGGAAGCACTAGCAAGGGTGGCAGCAGCTAGGGAAACCGCTACAAGAGTTTTTTTGAACATGATCATCACCAGACCTCAATGAAATTGCGCAGATAATACCTAATAGCATTTTATTGAAAATCAGTATTGCAGAGTGTGATCACATTCTGTGAGCATGGTCACTGTATGACTAGCTGGTGTTTAAAAAGATGCCCAATAAAGCAGCGAAAAAGCGGGGCGAAACGTTTGCGTTGCCCCGTTCATGTTATTTCACTATTCAGCCATACGTTGCTTGCGCAAAGCATAAACCATCCAAATAGTGAGCATGGAGCTACACAGAGGAAGGGCAATCCAAACACCGTCGACTCCCAATGTTTTAGCGAGTCCGAAAATAAACAGGCTAATAAGGATAAGCTTGCCACCGGAGAGCATGGAGGCTTCACGGGCACGGTTGATAGATTGGAAATAGGTTGCACCGACCAATAGCATTCCTTCCATTGGCAGTCCCCAGAAATAGTGCAATATACCGTTCACCGCAACAGGGTGTAGGGCTGGGTTGTCTCCGGCAAAGGCGTATACAAGCCAGTCAGGTTGGCTGTAGATAAATGCGACACCCAGCAGGGCAACCCCCAATGTAGCAGCAAAGCCTAGATTTCTGACGGCAATGACTCGGTCATGTCGGCCTGCTCCCGTGTTGTAGCTGGTAATAGGCTGGATACCGAGCGCAATACCTTCAAAGATAAGATAGAAGAAAGCTTCGGTGTAGCTAACAATACCGTATGCTGCGACGTGAATTGGTTTGCCGACCCAGAGGAAAGCTTTGTTGTGAAGTGTCAGTACCACAGATAGGTAGAGGTACATCAACAGGCTGGAAAAACCTAGCTGACAAATCTGGCCGACATCGTGCCATCTTAATTTGAGTGTTTGCCAGGTAATTCGAAGTTGGCTTTTGTCAGAGAAAAAGTGCTGGAGGCAAAGTAGGGCGGTTGCTAGCTGTGAAAGCATGGTAGCAATTGCCGCACCGGTGAGTTCCCAGGGGATCACCACGATGAACAGCCAGTCCAATACGACATTCAGTACGCCGCCCAAAATCATGATTAAGGTAACGCGATTCGGTTGTCCGTCATTCCTCAAAAGGGCAGAGAAAGCCATTGAGATGATAGGAAATGCACCTAGGGTGAAATACCAAAATAGATAGTCGGATGCCATCTGTAGAATTTCACCTTCAGCGCCAAGCCATCTCAATAAGGACTCACCGTACAAAACACCCAAAGTACAGGTGATGAGCGATGTAATTACGCACAGTGATAAGGCATTTCCGACAATATTTCTGGCTTCACCTTCATTACCTTCCCCAAGTTTTATCGACACTAAGGCAGAGGCCCCCATACCAATCATTGCACCAAGTGCGTATAGGATCGATCCAATGGGGTAGCCCAGCATAATACCCGCCAGACCATTTTCACCAATGAAGTGGCCAACGAACATGCCATCGATAGCGACATAGATGCCAGTTACCAGCATGGCTGCAATGGTTGGCATGGTATAGCGCAAGAAAAGGCGACCTATTGAGTCTTCCTTTAGGGAGAGATGTGAAGCTGAAGACATGGTTAACTACTTATGCAATGGGATAAAGGCACTCAATAAAAGGTATTTGTGTACCGTCTTATTATTCGATTCACGTTTGAGCGGATGATGTAGGTGGTACTGGCCTGATGTAACTTGCTGCTCATTGTCTAATTGAGTGGCAATATTGTCGGCCGATTCCATCAACTTGATGCCATCGCCGGCATAGTCACTGGTGTTAGTTGGTAGTTGGCCAAGCCACCAAGCAGGGATTTCTTTGCTTGCCTTGCTGCGATCAAACCAATGATCGGCAACAACCACAATATAAGTTGGCTTCGACAAGGAAAGGGTGCCTTTTACGTTGGCAATCGATGAAACTAAACCGGCACGGCATGCTTTGTTTGCGCTGAGCAGACGGTGAGCGACAACCGCAATGGCAAAGTCCGAAGTTTCAATAACGAATACCGGCTGTGATATTTGATCATCGTTTTTTAATTGTGAGAAGTGGGCGTCATGTTCGGCCTGTTGCAGCGTTGCCATTATTCGGCGGCAAAGCGCTTTGCCAAGATGGTTCTCACGCATGCCACGGTTATGCACCGTAGGGTAATGTTGCGCACACAGTGTTGAGCAGTCTTGTTGAAACTGCTCGATGCTGGTTGAAAGGTATTCAGAAATTAGTTGCTCAGAAAACAAGTTTGCCCCACTAGCTCACAGCAAGGACCGGAGTGGGAACCCTTTTCTCCGGCCTTAAAGTCCGTTATGGACGTAGATATCTATATCGTATCAGAAATTTGACGGTGAGCACTGTATATCCGCTATTTTGTTGGTGTGAAACAGTGACTTATTTAACACGTATCATGTTTACCTTAGTTGGGATCCCCTTGAGAAATGTTTTATAACGCAGTGCCAGTAAGGCAAGGGTAATCAAGATATAGATCACCGGTTCGACAAGCCCTGATTTTACCGACCAAATATAGTGAATTGGCGCTAGTAGGGTGGCAAGGTAAACCCAGTTGTGCAGCTTCTGCCAGTGTTTACCCATGCGGCGTTGGATACCCTGTGTTGAGGTGACAGCCAGTGCCAACAGAATCGTCCAGCTTACCGCTCCTACGGTCAAATATGGCCTGCTGACAATTTCATCGAGTACCAGTGACCAGTTGAAGTTCAAATCAAGTGCGACGTATCCGGTTAGATGGAGTACGGCCCAGAAAAAACAATATAAGCCGAGCAGTCGACGAACACGAACTAGCATCCCTGCTTTGAATAACTTAGCCAGTGGTGACACTAGGAGGGTTATCAGCAAGGTATTTAAGGCAGCTTTGCCCGTGTAGTGACTGATCCCTTGCACCGGATCAGCCCCCATGCCTCCTGTGAGTGTGAGATACACTAGCTGCGCAACAAATATAAGAGACACGAAGTGGATCAGTACTTTTAGCCAAAACACTTGGCGTGGCGTCATTTTCCAACGCCATTGAGTCGTCATTTGTAATGGCATGTTTTTCTCCTGAACAGAATAAAAGTTGGGCCTTGTTGTATCGCTACATGCTAGTAATTACGTTTGAGATCTAGGCCTTTGTATAGGGAAGCCACTTGTGACTCATAACCGTTGAACATTTTGGTCGGCTGACGGCGGCTACTAAAGATACTGCCTTCACCGATAAAGCGTTCACTCGCTTGGCTCCAGCGCGGATGATCGACTGTTGGGTTCACGTTGGCGTAAAAGCCGTATTCACTCGGAGCCAGTATGTTCCAGGTTGTTGGTGGCTGTTTATCCGTTAGGGTGATTTTGACTACTGACTTAATACTTTTGAAGCCATATTTCCATGGCACCACAAGCCTTATCGGTGCGCCGTTTTGCGGTGCCAGCGTTTTCCCGTATAGACCTACAGACATCAATGTCAGAGGGTGCATAGCCTCATCGAGCCTTAACCCTTCAACATAGGGGTAATCAATACCGCCGCCCAATCGTCTTGAAGCTTGCCCCGGCATTTGCTCTGGATCGTAGAGGGTTTCGAATGCGACATATTTAGCCGTACTTAGTGGGCCCGCCTTACGCAGCAATGCCGCTAATGGAAATCCAAGCCATGGAATATTCATCGACCATGCTTCAACACAGCGCAGACGGTAGATACGCTCTTCAATAGGGAATGACTTGAAGATATCCTCGTAACCCAGTGTGTATGGTTTGCTGACAAGGCCGCCGATTTCAATATTCCACGGGTTGGTCCGGAAGTTCTGGGCCCTTGCGGCAGGGTCTGACTTGTCGGTGCCAAATTCATAAAAGTTATTGTATTCAAGTACCTTGTCTTCTGGGGTAAGGGACAAGGATTTGTTTGAATAAGGTGATGATGCTGAGGCCAATGCTCGTCTTTTATCGACCGGTGCTTCTTTTTTGCCGAATCCATCGAAAAGACCAGCCTGGGCAGTTTGTGCGAGAGGCAAGCCTGCAACTGTGATACCCAATGCTTTTAAAATCGTACGTCTTTGCTTGTAAATAGCCTCGGGTGTCGCTTCATTTTCGCTCAGTGATAACTGAGATGGCTTTTTAATTAGCATTGAATATTCCTTTATCAAAGATGATGTTAAACAAGTAGACCTAGACACTTGGCGATAAATTTCACCCTAAAGTCAGATTTTTATGGAAAATCTAATGGAAGCAGGTAAGGTCAGCGGCCAAAGCGATTGGCATTGGTCATTCGTGTGTAATTAACTAGAAGAATAGGAAAAATGGAGCTGTTATGGTGGCGACCAATGAATTTAGTGCCAATCTTGAGTTGCAACATATCTACCTAGAAGCCTATAACGAGCGGTATCACTCGCTACGCCAATATTTCGAAGCTTATTATTGTTATCGGCATAACCTTGTGACCCGGCATGGCAAGCCAGAATGGCAGCAAATTTATAGCTTTGCCCGATCTTCTATCAAAGCCAAGACCTGTTCATCCCGTAAGGATAAGGTACGTGTACTGGTACTTCCACTGTCTGTGCTAACCGGAAAGCTAAAAGCTCTGGTTCGCGATGATGAGTTGTCAGTCGAATCTATAGCCCAGTTACTGGACCAGCACCTCGATTACGTGATCCTGTCACGTTCTGAATGGCAGAAGATTACTCAGTTAGGTTATGAGGACAGAATGCCCGCATCGTTTTATCAAGCGGATAAAACCGGATACCAAGATGCCATGTACCGATTTAATTTGGCAGAGATCCAATTTTAAGCAAATTGTTGCTAATCTTCAGTTAATATTTAGAGTCCTTATTCTAAACTGTCTGAATGAAAAGGAGTTTTAGACAGTATGATTATTGAAGGTACAATTGGTACTAAGGCTGCGTTAGTGGTTGAGGGCGGAGCAATGCGAGGGATCTTTGCAGCAGGAGTGCTTGATCATTTCCTCGACATTAATCATCGACCATTTGATTTCTGTATTGGTGTTTCTGCCGGTTCAACAAATTTAGCAGCATGGTTGGCAAACCAACATGGCCGTTCCCACCGTGTTATCACTGATTACTCATGCCGTAAGCAATTTATCGACTTGCCTCGGTTTATCCGTGGTGGTCACTGGCTAGATATTGATTGGCTTTGGGATGTCACTATCGACGAAATTCCCATTGACGGCTGGGAGTTGGAACAACAAATGATCCCCTTGTATGTCGTTACCACCAATGTTGATAACGGTGAGCCACATTACATTCAGGCAACGGAGCAAAATCTCAATCAGCTGCTCAAGGCTTCTTGTGCGGTACCGCTCGCATACCGTGACTATCCGGAGTTGGATGGGTATGAAATGACTGACGGTGGTGTGGCTGATTCTATCCCTGTCATTAAAGCCTATGAGATGGGCGCGAGGGATATAACGGTTGTTCTTTCTCGTCCGAAGGGTTACCGCAAGGCGAGTCCCAAAACTACTTGGTTGATTAGAAAGCTGCTCCGTGACAAACCTCAACTAGCACAAGCTATGATAGAGCGTGCCGACAGTTATAACAGTGCGATAGATTTTATCTATAACCCACCGGAGGATTGTAGTATCAAGGTGATCACCCCACCGGATGATTTTGGGGTAGGTAGGGTAACCACTGACAGCCGTAAACTCCAGATGGGGTATGAGCAGGGCATAACAGCGGCGAAACACCTGACAGCCTGATACCGAGCTACACTTCAATGGTGTGGAATTGGATATTGATAGGGTGGAAATATGCTGAAAACACAGCAGCTTGGTTTCTCTGGCAGTTGCTACTGGTGCATGGAGGCAGTGTTTCAATCCCTTGACGGTGTGATATCGGCAGAGCAGGGCTGGATGACTGCGCTAAATGGCGATGAACGTCATGAAGCTGTGCTGGTGGAGTACGATCCACTGAAAATAACAGTGGATGTGTTAGTCGGTGTCCATCTTCATACCCACCATTGTACTTCCGAACATGCTCTTCGTGACCGTTACCCTTCTGCTGTTTACGCCTACTCAGAGCCGCAAAGGAACAGAGCCTTAGAAGCGGTAAACTTACATCAAGGTGATTTTCGTGAACCATTATTGACCCAGGTTGAAGATGGCGGAGAGTTTGAACCTTGTGATGATGAAAAACAGAATTACTTTTTTGACCATCCTAACCGGCCTTTCTGTGAGGGCCAGATCATGCCCAAACTTAAGATCTTGTTGGCACGGTTCGGTGATCACGTCAGTGAAGAAAAACAGCACTTAATCGAGCAAGCTTGTAAAAAAAGCGGATCCGAAGACCCGCCAAAATGAGCTAGTGAGCTATGGTTGTTGTTGTATTAAGCTGCGCCGATGATGCCACCATCAGTGCGAGTAATACGAATCACTGACGAGCGCGGGATAGAGTTACCACCGTCAGGGAAATGAGAAGGTGCTAGATCTTCACCTGGATGCTGCACGCCAATGAACATGGTTTTCTGATCTGGGCTAAACGTCAATCCTGTAATTTCACAGGCGATAGGGCCTGTCAGGAATCGGCGTACTTCGCCACTCTCTGGGTCGCCACAAAGCATTTGGTTGTTCCCCATACCGGCAAAATCACCGGTATTTGAGTATTTGCCGTCAGTTTGGATCCACAGGCGGCCAGCATTATCAAAACCAATACCATCTGGGCTGTTGAACATGTTGCCAGCATTGATGTTGTCGCTACCTGCCATCAACCCTTCGTGTACGGTTGGGTTACCAGCGATGAGGTAAAGATCCCAATCGAAGTTGTTCGAAGTATGATCTTGTCCTGATGGCATCCACCGAACAATGTGACCATAAGGGTTCTTCTCGCGTGGGTTGACGGCGTCAACAGGCTGATTGTCTTTAACACCACGGTACTTATTGTTGGTCAAAGTACAGAATACGCTCTGGTTCTTGGGGTTTACCGCGACCCACTCTGGACGGTCCATGGTTGTTGCGCCCACTTGGGTTGCAGCCTTACGGGCAAAAATTAGGATTTCAGCCTGGCTATTGAAGCCATTTTCCTTGGTCAGTCCGTTTTTGCCGAAGGTCAATTCAATCCATTCGCCTTTACCTTCTAGTTCACCGTCTTTGGCGTTGAATTTGGCGACATACAATGTACCTTCATCAAGGATGTCACGGTTTGCAGCAGGGTTGCTTGGGTTGTACTTGTTCTTTGAAACAAAGCGGTATAGGTGCTCGCCACGCTCGTCATCACCCAGATAAACAACGACATAGCCATCATTGTTGATAGTCAGGGCTGCATTTTCATGTTTAAAGCGGCCAAGAGCAGTGCGTTTTTTCGGGGTGGAGTTTGGATCCATAGGATCAATTTCAACAACCCAGCCATGGCGGTTTGGTTCATTAGGGCTTTTGGCAAGATCAAAACGATCATCATGCTTGAACCAATCGTAACCAGCCCCTGTTGTGCTTAAGCCGTAACGTTTCTGGTTGCTATCAAGGACAAGGCTTTCCGATTTAGAGCCAAACACACCATTGAAGTTTTCTTCACAGGTGAGGTAGGTACCCCATGGCGTTTCACCGTTGGCACAATTGTTAAACGTACCGAGGACTTTGGTGCCTTTAGGGTCTACTGCTGTTTTCAGCAAAGCATCACCTGCAGCAGGGCCCGTCAACTCCATCTCTGTGTTGGCAGTAATACGACGGTTTAAGCGACCCTCTTGGTTAACTTCCCATTTGCCATCGACTTTTTTCAGTTCTACAACGGAAATACCATGAGCGTTCTGCGATTTGAGCACATCATCGGCTGACATTGTTTTGCCTTGGTGGGCAAACAGGTATTCATGGTTGGTGTATTCATTGTTGATTGATAAGACACCACGATCAGCGCTGATCTGGAAGAAGGTCATACCGTCATTGTTGTCACCAAACTGAAGGGCCTGAGCTTGGCTGTCGGCCTGTTGGCTAAATGCAGGAGCCCCCTTGAACAAAGGATCGCCCCAAGAGATAAGGACATCAGCTTGGTAACCTTTTGGCACGATGATTTTATCTTCGGTAGAAGCTGTAATAGCTTCAAAGCCAATCAAGTCTTTATTATCTGCCGTTGCCGCAATTGCGTTCGATAGGGGAGATGTCCCGAAAAAAGCAACAGTACCTGCGGCTGAAGAGGCTTTGAGGAACTGACGACGGTTAATTCCTTTTTCAATGATTTGATTAAACTCAGGTTCTGCACGAAGAGAAAAATCAGATTTGGTGCTCATGGTTTGCTTCCTTTTTATTATCGCAATTTTAGGCTGTTAAGCATTTTGTTGACTGTATCCTAAAGGGTATTTGTGACAGAAATGTATCACTTTGGTGACGGTCAGTTTACGAAACCGAAGCGTTATTGCGATACCGACGCAAACGTTTGCTTTATATTGTTTCAAAATGTTTCAGTGGTCGCTTTTTTCAATTTACAAGATTGAAATCACAACTCAGACCATTAAAATCCGCGAGCAAGAATTATTAAATTGTATATTTTTGGTGAGACGGACCAAAAGTTTCTACTTCAGGACCTATTCCTGAAACTACAATTTACCCGTAGCTCGGTAGCTATACATCTTGGTTCAGATGTCTCGCACTAAGTATCTATTTAATAATATCTTTCCTATGATTTTTTGCCCTTAGGTATTTGTTGTGAATTTGGAAAAGATATTTAAACTTTCTGAGCGAAAGACCACTGTTTCGACAGAAATGTATGCAGGTTTTATTACCTTTTTGGCAATGAGCTACATCCTTGCCGTTAACCCTGCTATTTTAGGGGATATCCCTGGGATGGATAGGGGAGCACTATTCACAGCAACCGCTATTGCTTCAGGTTTAGCCACCTTGGTGATGGGTATCTGGGGTAACTACCCGGTGATGCTTGCTCCTGGTATGAGTATGAATGGCTTCTTCAAGGGCGTTCTTCTCAGCGGTACAATTGCCTTGGTCTGGCATGAAGCGCTACTGGGTATTTTCATTTCAGGTATTATTTACCTTCTGTTGAGTATGACATCAATCCGCAAGAGCTTGATTGAGTCGATTCCGGAAGATCTAAAACTGGCTATCTCGGTTTCCCTAGGTTTGTTCATTGCTTTCCTTGGCCTAAAGAACGCCGGTATTATCGTTTCAAACCCAATCATCCTTGTTAGTCTGGGCGATATTCGCGACCCTCAGGTGGCGATTGCCTATATCTCTATTTTCATCGCTCTGGCCTGTATGATCCGCAATATCAAACTGGCCACATTCTTTGCCTTTATCTCTGCGATTGTGCTGACAGTGGCTGCCGACTTTGTATTCGGTACCAGCAATGCACCTATTCCTGATTCAATCGTATCTCTGCCGCCGAGCATTGCGCCGACATTCGGGCAGATATTTGATTTCTCCGGCTTTACCCCAGAGAAAATGTTCGACTTGCTGTTTGTTGTGTTGATCTTCCTTATTGTCGACTTCTTTGATGGCTTGAGCACAATCGTTGGTGTAGGTCGCGATGCAGGTATCATTGATAAAGACGGTAAAGTACCAAATGCAAAATCTGCCCTTGTTGCAGATGCGGGTGGTACGGTTGTCGGTGCGGTCCTGGGTACAACCTCGGTAACAGCATTCTCTGAATCAGGTATCGCTTCTTCACAAGGTGCGAAAACGGGCTTGAGTGCTGTAGTTGCGGCATGCTTGTTCTTTGCCTCACTTTTCTTCTACCCAATCTTCTCTATTTTCTCTGCTGCGATGGTAGCACCGGCAATGGTTGTGGTCGGAATCTACATGATTGGCCGTATCGCCAAGATCCGCTGGGAAGTAGTTGAAGTTCGAATTGCAGCCTTCTTTACTATTATGTTTACCGTGCTGTCATTCTCTCCGGCAAATGGTATGGCAATGGGCTTTGTGAGCTACGCGTTCTCAATGGTTGTTGCTGGCAAAGCGAAAGAAGTACACCCTGTGATTTACTCGCTGGCAGCCATGTTCATGGGCTACCTGCTGTTTATCTAATACATGCAAAAATGATATTGAAGCGGCCTTATTGGCCGCTTTTTTTGTATCTATTGGTTTATCCCACTTAATCTTTTCATTCATCTGCCAGTTGAACACAGAGCAAAAGAAAATACTGGCGCAAGTCACATTACCAGATAAATTAATCATCAATATGCAAATGGTTGATCATGATTAACTTTTGATGAACTAGTTTCCTTACAATGACATCGATTCTAAAAGGCCTGTAAGTGACTGTGATTTATCAATTATTTCTCGATTTCACTTATTCAAAGCACTGCAGGCCAGTTTTCTCATATCTTGCATTAAAACTGAACATTTAAGGAAGCTACTATGTTTTTGCTGCAGTTCCTCATTGTCTTGGGGTGTATTCTAATTGGTGCCCGTATCGGCGGTATTGGCCTTGGTGTCATGGGTGGTGTTGGTCTCGCTATTCTCTCGTTCGTTTTTGGGTTGCAACCCACAAGTCCGCCTATTGATGTGATGTTAATGATCATGGCTGTTGTTGCGGCGGCTGCATCCATGCAAGCAGCTGGTGGCCTTGATTACATGATAAAGATCGCAAGTAGTATCCTGCGCAAAAATCCTAAGCACATCACCTTCATTGCACCTTTGGTGACTTACTTCTTTACTATGGTCGCAGGTACTGGCCACGTGGCATATTCGGTCCTACCTGTTATTGCAGAGGTCAGCCGCCGAAGCGGTGTTCGTCCAGAACGTCCTCTAGGCATGGCTGTGATTGCCTCACAGTTTGCTATTGTTGCCAGCCCAATTGCCGCTGCTGTGGTAGCGCTAGTCGGTTTCCTTGAACCAAGGGGGATCACTTTGGGTGATGTCCTGATGGTGACTATCCCAGCGACTTTCCTCGGATTGATGGCTGCTTGCGTTGTTGTCAATAAGCTCGGAAAAGAGCTAAAAGACGATCCAGAATACCAGCGCCGAATGCAAGATCCTGCTTTCCGTGCCGAAATGGAGCAGGAAGAAGCGGTGAAAGAAGTAGACATCTCGCCGACGGCTAAGACCTCTGTAATGTTATTTATATTAGGCGCGGTTGCTGTCGTCTTTATGGGAGCTTTCCCTTCTCTGCGTCCCGCTTTTGATGGCAAGGCGATGGGAATGGCACACACAATTGAAATTGTGATGTTAAGTGTTGCTGCATTGATCATTCTGATCTGTAAGCCTGACGGTTATAAGATCACTCAGGGCTCAGTGTTTCATGCCGGTATGCGAGCGATAGTTGCGATCTTCGGTATTGCTTGGCTGGGGGATACCCTAACAGCAGCACATATTACAGAGGTGAAAGCGGCAGTATCTTCTATTGTCGAGGTTGCTCCTTGGGCGTTTGCATTTGCATTGTTTGCGTTATCAGTAATGGTTAACTCGCAAGGTGCTACAACAGCGGTATTGATTCCGCTTGGTATCGCGATCGGTTTGCCAACGCACGTAATCATCGCAACCTTTGTTGCGGTGAACGGTTACTTCTTTATCCCGAACTACGGGCCTATCATTGCCTCTATTGATTTTGATCGTACTGGGACAACCCGAATCGGTAAGTATATTTTCAACCATAGCTTCATGATTCCTGGCCTGCTTAGCATGATTTTCAGTATTGGCTTCGGATTCATTTTTGCTGGAATTACACTATAAGCTTTAATTCAATCATTATCTGTAAGCGGCCTTTTGGCCGCTTTTTTGTACAGTTGTTGTAAGGGCAGGGATGTTTAGAGCGATAATAAAATCAAAATAAAAGAAGTTTGTGAGCGATTAATGGTTAGTTCACAAAATAAAATGACTTCATCTTTATGCTTTTGATGAGCATGAAACTAACGGTTTTCGGTTAAACTTTGTGCTTTAGACGTTGATTTATAGCAAAACTTGACACTATAGGGGTGGAAATGGTTTGATCTGCTCCACTTTTGATTATTTACAGGGCTAACTATTTTGTGCCCAAGCGCAACTGAGACATTATCTGGCCCATCAGTCTAATCTTACTGATAGGTCAGATAATGCTTCCGAAGTGCTTTGGCATACTTGTAGGAAAATACAATGAAAAAAGTTGATAGATACAGCATAGACAATACGGACTATACGGTAGGGCAGGATAACATCCAGAAATGGGGGTTTGATGTTCACAACCCTGTTTTCGGTACCAGTGCTGGTTTGATTGTTCTATTCATCGTGGCAATTTTGGTGAGCGACCCTGCGTCGTCTAAAGCTGCGTTGGATGGAATCAAAAATGGCATCATCAACAACTTCGATGCTTTGTTCCTTTGGTCAGGTAACATCTTCGTTATCTTCTGTTTGGGCCTAATTTTCTCTCCTTTCGGTAAAATCCGTATCGGTGGTCAGGATGCTGAAGCTGATTACTCCCGTATGTCTTGGCTGGCAATGTTGTTTGCAGCGGGTATGGGTATCGGCCTGATGTTCTGGAGCGTAGCTGAGCCTGTTGCTTACTACACCGGTTGGTTTGGTACACCTTTGAACGTAGAGCCAAACACGCCAGCTGCAGTAGAGCTTGCTCTGGGTGCGACCATGTACCACTGGGGTCTTCACCCTTGGGCTATATACGGTGTTGTTGCGCTTTCCCTTGCTTTTTTCGCCTACAACAAAGGTTTGCCACTATCCATCCGTTCAATCTTCTATCCGATCCTTGGCGATCGAGTGTGGGGCTGGCCGGGTCATATTATTGATATCTTCGCTGTCCTCGCGACGATGTTTGGTTTGGCAACCTCGCTTGGCCTTGGTGCGCAGCAGGCTGCCAGCGGTATTGAACACGTATTTGGTATTTCAGGCGGAATTGGCCTTCAGATTGCCGTCATTGCAGTCGTTACTTTGCTTGCGGTTATCTCGGTAGCCCGTGGTATCGACGGTGGCGTTAAGCTACTAAGTAACATCAACATGCTTGTTGCCCTGGCTCTGCTGGTATTTGTTGCATTGGCTGGCTTTGCTATCTCAATGGGCACAGTGCCAACAACTGTTGCCGGTTACGCGAAAAACTTCTTTGCCTTGAGTAATCCGCACGGTCGTGAAGACCAATCTTGGCTGCACGGTTGGACAATTTTCTACTGGGCTTGGTGGGTTTCTTGGTCGCCATTCGTAGGTATGTTCATTGCCCGCGTATCGAAAGGTCGTACTATTCGTGAGTTCATGATTGCTGTATTGATTGTACCGACACTTATCACCACGCTTTGGATGTCTGTATTCGGTGGTCAAGCGATTGATCAAGTGATCAACGGTATTGGTATCTTGGGCGAAAATGGTCTGACTTCAGTTCCGCTGGCGATGTTCGAGATGTTCGAATCACTACCGCTAAGCACACTATTGTCTGTGACAGCAATTATCCTGGTTATGGTGTTCTTTATTACCTCTTCTGACTCAGGTTCGCTGGTTATTGATAACATCACTGCGGGCGGTAAGATTGATTCGCCAATGCCTCAGCGTATCTTCTGGGCCTTCATCGAAGGTGCCGTTGCAGCGGTTCTGCTTTATGTTGGCGGTACGGAAGCGATTGAAGCACTTCAGGCTGGTGCAATCTCAACAGCATTGCCATTTGTCTTCATTCTGCTGCTGATGTGTGTCAGCTTGCTAATGGGCTTTAGTACTGAGAAATACAACAAGTAAAGTTTCTTGGTGGCATATAAATGCTGTCATGATGATTGACTGAATATACGAAAGGATCTGATGTAATCAGATCCTTTTTTTATTCTGTACGTTCGGGATTCATAATTTTGCATTGCCAGCTATAAATGGCTTGGTGCTGATTCATTTTATAATTTCTGCATTACTTCTTTTAATTCATCCTGTTATCTATTTCCCCACAGTGTTTAACCCTTCAAAATAAAGTCTTATTGCATACACCAATATTTATCTACCCAACCAGCAAAGCTAATTACTGCTTTATTTCTTCTGGAAATTCCACAATGTGGGAACAGCATATTACAAAGTGGAACGTGGATATTGATCACAATATTTTAACTTCATGTCCGCTATATTTTTTCTCAAGGGATTTAAGGAGTGTATATGCTCAAGTCAAAGGGTAATCAGGCATTAGCAAAAGCATTTGATGTAGTCGATGCGATAGCAGCGGGTGATCGTCAGCTTAAAGATATCTGCATACGACTCGGTTTACCCAAATCAACGGTACATCGAATTTTGCAGGGCCTGATCGAAGCACGTTACGTCCGCGAGGTGAAAGGGATTGGCTTGGTGCTGGGAACCAAAGTAATCCAGTTAGGAGTTCGTGCTCAACAAGATATGCCACTGAAGGAGATTGCAAAGCCTTTCCTACGGGAGTTGTCATCTGTCACTAAGGAAACGGTGCACTTGGGTATTAAGGATGAGGATCAAATTTTCTATTTAGACAAAATTCCAGGTCAGCGCACCATACAGCTTCGTTCTCAAGTTGGCGATCGTTTGCCTCTTTCTGCTACTGGTATTGGCAAATCGCTAATGATAGATATGCCGAAGACAGAATGGGCACGCCTGATAAACGCACAAATTCCACATAGTGTTAATTCAATGATGAGTAGGATGGAAGAATACTCAAAGCATGACTATAGCTATGACTTGGAAGATAACGAAGATTTAGTTCGTTGTGTTGCAGTACCAATTAGAAATAAATATCACAATATCATTGCGGCAGTTTCTGTAACCAGTGTTAAAGAATATATGCCAGAAGAAAGGATGAAGGAGCTAATTCCGTTAATTACTAAATATTGTAAATCGATATCTGAACAACTTAATTAATATTCGTATTTAAATACGTACTCTACTCCATATACAAACACAACTACTAGTACCCATGCCTATTTAATTTCTTAAATTGGGTCGTGTAATAATAAGAGGTCAAAAATGAAAAAGTTAATTACCGCTGTCATGATGTCTGCTGTATTTGCGGCAACCAGTATTTCAACTGCCACGGCAGCAAATAATTACCCTGATGGACCAGTAAAAATTATTGTACCTTATTCTGCGGGTGGTGGCTCAGACAGTGTGAGCCGTGCACTAGCAGAAGCACTAAAGCCTGATTTTCCAAAAGGTATCGCAGTAGAAAACAGAACGGGTGGTGCAGGTTCGATTGGCATGTCATATGGCATGAACTCAAAAGCTGACGGCACCATCGTGACCATGATTGCACCAGAACTGGTTATGCTTCCTCATACTGGTAATGGTGGCGATATTGATTATAAAAAATTCAAGCCACTTGCCATGGTTAACTCAGGCTATGCGGCGATTACGGTGCCTTCCGACTCACCTTATAAGAATCTAGACCAACTTATTGAGGGCGCTAAAACAAATAACCTTCTATTTGGTAACTCGGGGACTGGCTCAATTTGGCACCTAGCAGGCGCAGGTATGGAGCAAGCTGCTGGTGTTGAGTTTACTCATGTACCATTCCAGGGTTCTTCAGCGGCAATCACTTCACTACTTGGTCATCACTTAGATGGTGTCTCCGTTTCTTACGCTGAAGTCGCGTCTCATGTCGAAGCGGGCACATTAAGAGCTTTGGCTGTTCTTGCGCCAAACCGCCTGAAAGACAATCCAGATGTCCCAACAGCGAAAGAGCTCGGCTATGACGTAGTTATCGGTACATGGCGTGGTTATGCGGTTCCAGCCAATACGCCAGAAGAGACAGTAGATTTCCTAACTAAGTCGATTCTTAATGCGGCAGAGACAGATACCTTTGTTAAGTTCATGAACAATACTAACAATGATATTGAAATTATTGGTACTGATAAGTTTGCTCAGAAAATTGCAAACGAAGATAACTTCTATAAGCAACTAATTGAAAGTATTGGTCTAAATAAATAACAGGCACTGTGGGTCAATGGCACAGGGTTGGTGCCATTGACCCATGCAGTTAGGAAGTCATTATGAGATATGGAAAGCTTGTTATATCAGCCATGTTTATGGCGCTATCGCTTTTTACGATATATTTTGCAAACCAGTTACCAGACTCTAGAGGAGGAGTGCCTGGCCCTGGTGTTTGGCCAATATTGATTTCGGCAATCATGTTTGTAGCGGCGTTTATTGTTGGTATTGCGGCACTGAGAGAAAAAGAAAGCCTGCCTTTAGAGCTTCTCGGAGATAATCAAATACGCGTATACATCACCATGGTGGCGTTAGTTGTTTACTTCGTTTGCATGAATTTAATTGGTTTTGTGGTATCTACTTTTGTAATGCTATATGGATTTATTACTTGGTTTAGCAATTACAAGTTACTTCAAAGAATAGGTTTTTCGTTAGTTATTACTACCGTGGTTTACTGCATCTTTAACTATGTTCTGAAAGTCCCTTTTAGATTTGGTATTTTATTTTAGGAGTTAATGATGTTAGCTGAAGCGTTAAATTTGGTTCTGCAACCATCTATTATCTTATATATAATACTTGGCGTTGCTGGTGGGATGTGTATAGGGTGCTTACCTGGGCTGACCACAACCATGGGTGTTGCTCTGGTATTGCCACTGACTTTCGGAATGGATGCAGTACCTAGTATATTGTTGCTGATTGGTGTGTATGTTGGCGCAGTCTACGGTGGTTCAATGGCGGCTATTTTACTTAATACCCCAGGAACACCAGCCTCTGCAGCCACCGCTTTGGATGGTTATAAAATGGCCTGCAAAGGAGAGGCGGGAAGAGCACTAGGTATTTCAAC
>NZ_JACSOF010000082.1:0-28776 GCF_014349205.1 Photobacterium sp. BZF1 | reverse complement strand
CACATAGATTCATTTTTATTAGTGTAAATTTGCAGTAAATTATTCTTTACTTTAATCGGATGAAATAATTTTATTTCAAGTCACTTTATGAATGTAAATATATATTTCGATATTTATTTTAATAATACATTTTGAGTGGTGACTTAGGGTATTAAATTTTAAATAGTATTGCTAGGGTTGATAAGTATGAATGAAGCTATGCCTTTTTGTTATTTAATTACATTGCTAGCAGTTTTTCTCTCTGTATAACATGTAACAGTAAGCTATATAAATTTAATTTAGTGTGCTTGTAAATCTAATTTGATATGATTAAAAGTAACAATTCGCTAGTTGTGATTTTTACCTAATGACTAAGTGTCGGCTTGGTTTATAAATTGGATAATTTACATTGCCTCAATTACTCTCAAAGTTATCTACTAATCCTATTTTAGTTGCTATCAGCAATGTCTTTATTATGGCATTGCCCGTCTCCTTGATAGCGGCTTTTTTCAATTTGCTCTCTATCTTCTCTGGGAGAGTGGGTTACGACAGTGTCAGTGTGACTCTCGGTTACGTGGGGGAGATGACAGGGCATATGTTCCCACTGCTGCTAAATATCTTTCTTGCAACGTATTACTCATCAATCTTGAGATTACCTAAACCTGCCCCCATTTCCTGTGCACTTGCTTCCTTTTTCATTATTTCCCAGCAATGGGGTTTTATTTCGTCAGTAATAGCTTTGCCCAATAATTTTGCTGTTGCATTACTGACGGCATATGCTTCATGTATCATTATTGCGAAAATAAATAAGCTCCGTTTGTTTAATATCGATAAGTTTATTAGCACTGTCGATTCGTCTATTCAGATGATTGTCACCTGTGTGCTGACATTGGCAATACTGACTTTCCTTTCTCACTTATTCTTCTTTATCTTTACCTTATTTATTCAGCCTGAAATTACACTTCCTGAGTTGGATCCAACCTCCTTTTATGATGGGCTATTTTACGAGTTTATCCGTGGTGTTTTATGGAGCGTTGGGGTCAATGGCCATAATATCCTGCATATGTACAAAACAGAGCTGTACGATATCAGCATAGCTAATATGGCGGATTGGAAGAACTTAGGCACTGACCTCAACATTATCAGTACTAACTTTTACGATTTCTTTACAGGAATGGGGGGCAGTGGTAATACGATAAGCCTTGTGCTCTGCATGCTTTTTTTTGCCAATGGTAAGGGATACCGCTTGCTTGCAAAGGCAGCTCTGATTTTGACTATTTTCAATATCAATGAGCCTATCCTTTTCGGTATTCCTGTGATTTTTAATCCTATCATGATTGTTCCATTCTTGAGTGTACCTCTTGTCAGCTTCATGCTGGCTTACGGGGCAACAGCCATTGGACTGATCCCGCCATTAAGTGAAGTTCACAGCTGGCTTTTACCTCCTATTTTTAGTGGATATGTCTCTTCAGGGGGATCTCTGTCGGTCGCCATATTCCAGCTGTTCCTTATTCTGTTGGGGATGGCCATCTATTACCCGTTCTTTAAAGTGATGGATAAGCGTTCCGTGGGGGTAGATGTGTCTTCTATATTTCGCACTCATGTGTTCAGGGACGATGAAGTGGCCGTAAAGTCTAAGTTGAATAGTTTTATTCCATCCATTCAGGACAATATAAACGCCCAGCGAGAAGTGGAGCAGCTTCAAAACAGTGGATCATTTGTGCTCTATTATCAGCCTCAAGTAGATATCAAAAGCTCTTCAGTGGTTGGTTTTGAAGCATTGATACGACACGAAGATGTTCAAGGACGCGTAAAGGGGCCGATTTTTCTGAAATCCTTTGGTCAGTTAGGGTTACTCTCTGATGTGGACTTTTGGGTATTGGAAAAAGCAATTTCTGATGCGTCAGAGATGGTGAATACGCCTAACTTCACTATTTCGGTTAACGTATCGGCGGATACGATGCTTAGAAAAGGGTTTGTTCAATCACTCAAACAGGTCATTGATTTGAGCAAGCTGAATTACAACCAAGTAGAGATTGAAGTCACCGAAGAACTACTGATCCAGGATGAGGTGAGAACGGCTGAGGTCATTCAGGAGATTAAAGCAATGGGGGTCTCTGTTGCTTTGGATGATTTTGGTACGGGGTACTCATCGCTGGCTTACCTCTCTCGCTTTGACTTTGATAAGATCAAAATTGATCGATCACTAGTGGAAAACCTAGATTCAGAGCGAGGTCGGAGTTTGTTTGATGTTGTCGTTCAACTTGGTCACATTACGCAAGCCAGAATAGTCGTGGAAGGTGTTGAGACGGCTCAAGAGCTAGACTTCATTCAAGAAAAAGGGGTGCAGTTTGTACAAGGTTTCTTCTTCTACCGGCCGATGACAAAAGCTCAGATTATGACTGAACATATTATGCCGACATGCTCAAACCAAACCGGAAAAAAGGTTTCATCTGAAATTGAAGTAGGGTAAATTCCCTGTCTTGATTTTGCTGTTGGAGGCGTTATGTCGCGCACTATTATTTATACCTATAAGAACGAAGAGAAAACAATCACGTTTTCTTACTCTCAGTATCATACGATTCATGAGGCGGTGGCAGCAGCAGAAGGCATTGATTTGACTGAATACCTCAAAATGGAACAGCAGGTAGAAGCGGTATCCTCAGGCAGCAAGGCGGTGAGGGATTTCCGTGATAGCCATTTCCGCAAGCTTGGTTTTGGCAAGATTGCCTTGATGCAAAAAGAAAACCGTGGTGTCGGCAAGAAATAAGCTGCTAAGCCCTACCATGAAGCCCTGCTAACCGCAGGGCTTTTTTGTCGCTGTTTTTTTCCAGCCAAGGTAGACGTAATAGCCAGCTATTGCTGCCAAGATATGTTTTATGGTGTGGCCACTAAGCAGTGAAGTCAGAGCATACAGTTCTTCATCGTTTGATTCGGCCCATTTGCAAACTACGTACAAACCAAGAGCGTAAAGGTAGTATTTTGTTGGGTTTTGCTTGTTGGGATAGAGCCAGACGATGAGGGGTATATGAATGATTGGAAGTAACTGAACCAATACATATGGGGCCATATCTCCACGTCCGGTAATGACATCTGTCATATACCAATAAACTACGGATACCACCCCATAGGCCAACGTTGGCAATAACATCGCCTTACCCAGTTTGGGTGAAAGGTATTCAGCCAGAATGATGCAATATAGGCTAATGAAACATACCGTAATGGGGATCCTATCTATCATCAAGGTAAAGGCACCGGGAGCCCAGTGATAAATACTGGACCCTAAACTAGCCCCGATAAGGCCGATGAAGAAGAGTTGGTAAGCAAAAGACATTGAAGGGATCAGGGCTAGGGGGTGGCGTTTGTTCTCGACTAGACCCATCACACCAACGATAAGAAAACCTGCATTGCTGATAACATCCCAGAAATGGGGGATACCAATCAACATACTTTGATCGGCATAGTCATAAAAATTACGGCTCTGTTTAATTGGGGAGAAATAGAGTGCTAGTGCGCCAAGAATTAGTGCGATCGCAATAAGTAAGATATATCGCCAATCGAACTTGGAACGTTTAATTGCGGCCGACTTTTTGTCTTGTTCGGATGTCGTATCATCGGGCTGAAAATTTGAGGACATGGTGTTTCCCTATATACATTCCTCTTTCATTATAGCGATGCCTGCTTTGAAGCAATCCCGCCATGCCTGTGCAATCTCATCATTGAACTTTGGGTCGCAGATCCGAACAGTTTCGAGTAGAGAGTCCAACCATATTTCAAAATCTTCTGGCCTTATACCTACACCATCAGGCCCATGGGCTTTACCATAACGGCGGATTCCTCCCCTTGCCTGATCTGAGGTAGACGCCAACATAATCATTGAAATCGAGAGCTTGAGCATCCTGATCTGGCGCTCCATATCGACACCTTTAAATATGTCTTTGAATCTTTCGTCTTTTGCCCAGAAGTGGCGGTAGAAAATAAGGAAGAACTGTTGGTTACGTTGGCAGCGCTCATAGCTGTCGTTAAAGATTTCGTGGGTATCCATACCTCAACGAGCCTCAATTTAATTCCATACAATTATTATGGCAATTAAAAACAACTATGCAATAGAGGTCATAGGGGAATCTTAATAAAGCCACTGAAAGTGATAACAATGAACTTTCAGTGGCTTACATTAGCGGCATTATGATGTTCTTAGCCGCTTCAGCGCTAGGCCGCTTAATGCTTCTAGGCTACAGAGAAGTAAACCTAGCCAAATGAAGCCGAAACTAACCGCTTTAACTTGATCAAACACTTCACCAAACAGGAAAACCGCGAGCAAGAACTGCAATGTCGGTTCAATGTACTGCATCAGGCCAACCATGGTTAAACTGGTACGGCTTATGGCTAGGGCAAAGAAAATCAAAGGTGCCAACGTTACTGGGGCTGAACCTACATAGAGCAATAGGGTCGTAAAGTCTGCAGAGAGTACTGTCGAGGTTTGGTTGGCATAGGTATACCCCAAGTACAACAGTGCAAACGGCGCGAGTATCACTGCCTCTATAGTTACCGAAGTAAGGGCATCGTAACGGATGTGTTTTTTACACAGGCCATAAATGGCAAAGAAGCTGCCCATGATTAATGAAATCCACGGTAGGTCGCCGTAGTGCCACACTTGGTAGCCAATTCCCAGAATACCCAAAACAACCGCTGCTGATTGCGCTTTGCTGAGCTTCTCCTTGAGGAACAGAACGCCCAGCGCAATGGCAAACAGAGGGTTGATAAAGAAACCTAAACTCGCAGCAAGTACTTGGTCATGGGTAATAGCCCAAGTAAAGGCATACCAAGATACGCACATGGTTAAACCGGCAATGCCAGCCATTACCAAGGAGCGCTTGTCTTGCCAAACCTCAACAAGTTTAGGCATTGGCCGACGTAATAGCAGCATCACTAGTAGCATGAACGGAATAGAAAAAACAATCCGAAAAGCTAGCAAATCATTGATATCTGCCCTTGGCAGAAATTGATAATAAAGAGGGAGGATCCCCCACAGCACAAAAGAAAATGCAGCAAGCGCATTTCCGGCACGCTGAGTGTGCATAGCAGCAAACCTACATAAGTTTATGAAAGACAAAAACCCAATAGCACTCATTCAAGGTATTGATTGAGTGTGACTTGGTGAAAACGCTGGTGGAACCTATTGAGGATGGCTATTTTGTCATGGATTCATCTAAACAAGAACAAAAAACGAACATGAACCGCTAGTTTTTTATTTCATATTAGATTGGCTGATATATTGGGTGTTACTTTTTCATCGCGATGATGGTATGGATCAGCCAAAGACGTTTTTTCCCGGTTAGATTCGCTGAGTACTCTTGCTTCTTCTTCCAGGAAATAATGTAAAAGTCAGCAAATAGCTGCTCAAGCTCAAACTGGCTGTGGGTTAGGATAGGTAAAGTTTCATTGGGCTCCAACGCTTCTTTGCCCAAGAAATGGCCGCAAAAAATCCCGCTTTTTTTCAGGCTATTAGAAATATTGGTCCAGAGTATATTGAAATCATGTGGTGTACAAAAGAACAGGCAGGCACTGGCGTTGATTAGGTTGGCCCGAGGGAACTCATAATCGGCAAAACTGCTTATTTGTATGTCCAAGTTGGGGTGGGCGCCGAGCAGCGGGTGTTCAGACAATGCAGCTAGGCGAGGACGGTCATTGTCAAAGGCATAGACATGATAGCCTTGCTCCAAGAGGTAAAGTGTATCTCTGCCATTACCGCAGGCACAATCAACTGCGACCTTTCTCTCTCCAAGTTCTCCGATGTACTCGTGGGCTTCTATGAGGTGCGATCGCGGATTCAGAATGGTCTGATTACTCAAGTTAGTTAGCCAGTCAACCGTTGCCATGCGATATCCTCTAGTACAGCCCGTTAAGTATTGTTGTTCCGGTCATCTAAACAAGTATAGCCACCTTCTGAGTGCTAAGGATAAAGAGGTAATAATCTGATGAAGTTAGCAGCAGATATCACGATAAATTGTACATCTTCTGTCATGATTCTCTGGTATTATTAGCTCACATCAAGTTACTGATGCTGTATCCGAGTCACTTGGGTATAAACATACATAAGAGAGAATAGAATGACTAAGTTAACCACAGATATTAAAGCAAATTGCGATCTGTTTGTTGAAGAAACCAAAGATAGCCAGCAGGTATGGGGTCTTTGTAATGAAGAGGGTGACTGGCTTTCTGTTGACTCTAGCGAGTTCGAAGAATCTGAAGTAATGCCATTCTGGTCTAACGAGGCAGATGCGAAAGTTCACTGTGTTGACGAGTGGGCTGAATTCACGGCAGTAATGATCCCGTTGGACGTGTTCGTCGAAGACTGGATGATCACGCTGGCTGAAGATGGCGTATTGGTTGGCCTGAATTGGACTGATCAGCTTGAAGGTTCAGAGAAAGAACCTTCAGATGTGGCGAAAATGTACCTATAAGTACAGTCCCTCAGATCAGAACTCATAAGGCTACCACTTGGTAGCCTTTTTTGTTGTTCATCTTTATCTCCGGGAAAAAAGAGCGAATTCACAAGAACAAGTACTGTGTTTCAACTAACTGCATTTCTGCGCATTCTAACGAGGCCTAAAACAGAAGCGAGAACGAGTAACCCTGTTGCTGGCTCAGGAATTTCGGCACTGATATTACTAACGTTACTCAGTTTATATGTGTCGCTACGATTAGGACCGTCTTCACCCCAACTTCTGAGGATCACTTTTTGAAATGGCATGTCAGTTGTGAAACCGAAGTAACCGTTGTTTGGTGCGGAATTTGCCCCGCGCCCAATACCGACTCCTCCTGCGAGTTCTATAATGTTGTCACCAAAATCAACTAATATTTCAATACCGACACCATTGCCACCTTCCCGAGTATTGATAAATCCTCCCCATCCTGAAAGTGGGTTGTCGTACATGAAAATGTCGTTTTGATTAAACGATGGCTTCCCACGCCAGGCACCATTTGTGTGCCTTGCTGCTGAACGGTTATATTCGGTTGTTACTGTAAACGGGCCATAGTCGTATGTGTCACCAACTGTATTTTCGGTAATTGAAGGTGGTGAACCGAATGTGAAAACCCCATTGTTACCAGTAAGGCTTTCAAAAATTGAACGGTCATCATAGGTCTGAATAATTCCACTGAAAGAGTACCTTGAGAATAGGGTAAGTACTACAAATAGTATTATCTTTGTTGTTCTTGCCATAATTAGATTCCCAATGAGTGATTGAAATCAAAAGTTATTACTTAGTAACCTCGATTTTTTTAAGCGGTTGAGAATAGACTGTTTCTATTAAATTGTGGTGATTCAAATGTGGATAGGTACGAAATCAATGACTGATTTGAGAAATGTAATTTGTTCATAGTATGCACCTAAATTAGAAAAAGGTAGATGCAACCCGGCTGACTCTATATTGATGAGTCCCGTGGCTTTCCGTCCCAACTTCACAGTAGGTTTGGCAGGTTTTTTATACACTCAAGTATAAAATAGTAGATAATTTCATTAGTCACCACAAAAAATGACCACAAAAAAAGATGATCTCTAGTGAAGGCCAAGCGCCTCTTGTCGTTCACACAATAACGTATCCAAACTTTTGCCGTATTTGCTACACGGTTATCAGAGAAGAACCATAATTTATGCCCTTGCTATAATAAAGCTAACATTAACAGAGCCGATTTTATCCAGGCGGAACAGGGTTAACTGGGTAGTAAAGGCTCTTTCTGCTAGGAGAGTATTATGGTCCTGTCAGAGTGTCGCCAGTTAATGGCAGAGAATGCAATTGTCGAAGCCCGTTTAGTGCATGATTTCCTCAGCGCAGGGTGGGGTGTAAACTTTATTGATGCTGAAGGTAATGAGTACCCAATTACAGATACTTACGGGATCCCTTGCAGCTATGACTCGCTTAAACAAGCGGAAGATATGGTAAACCAAGTCGGGAGCTGCCCAGTACGTATCGACAGTCTGTTCCGCTTTGCGGAGCGTTAGTTGTTACCTCGTGTGGCCGGGCAGAGCCATACTCATGATATCTGCTCGGCAATCTCTTCGATTTATACCAACAGGAAATTTATCTTTCATAAAAAGAACGATCGTGCTAAATATAATATGTCATTGTATTTGTGAGAGATAGCATGTGATCAGTGAATCTGCTCCCCTGAGTAAGAAAGAGGCAACCCGCCTGCATATTTTGAATACAGCTTTCTCGCTGGCGAGCCGTGACGGGCTTGATAGCTTGACGATTGGTCAGCTGGCTAAAGCGTCAGGTATGTCCAAAAGCGGTTTGTTTGCCCATTTCAACTCTCGGGAAAATTTGCAGATTGCTGTTTTGGACTTTGCCGGAGAACAGTTTGTAGAGCGAGTCATTCAACCTGCTCGTATGCAAACACCAGAGACAATCGAGCAAAAGTTACGGCTTCTGCTTGCAAACTGGTTAGCTTGGAATCGTTCATTTCAGGGTAGTTGTATGTTCTTGGATGCTTGGACTGATCGAGGCGAAAAAGAGCCATCAATGCAGCTGAGGTTAAAAGAAGTTACCAAGCGCTGGCTTGGCTATTTGTACCGTCAGTTTGAACAAGGTAAGCAGCAAGGCGAATTTAAGTCGGCCTTGGATAGTTGGCAGTGTGTGTACCAGATTTATGGTGTTTACCTCAGTAGTCATTTGTTCCAGAGCATGGAGCTAGAAACTAATGATCACCAGCGTTTCTGGCATGAAGTTGATAACCTGATAGGCCAGTGGCGAATATAGCGAAGAAATGAAATTCATCGTATTGCTCAAATACGATGAAAGACTATTAAAAAATAAAACAGAATAGCACGGTCGTTCTATTTAAGTTGGATGAGAAAAGTATGAGCAGCAAAATTTATTTCAAAAAAAGTCGAGGCTTTGATGTACGCAGGAAGCTAATTAACCTGACTACAACCCTGCATCATCGCCTAGCCCCTGAACATGCCAAGCGTGTTGCACGTAAGGTACTACTCACTCCTGTACGCAGTAAAAAGTCAGTAGAAGAACCTTCAGGCTTGGAAAAAAAGCCAGTTCAAACGTCTGAAGGCATGATGATGACCTATAGCTTGGGAGAAGGCCCGACATGGGTACTAGGCCACGGCTGGTCAGGATCATCACGTCAGTTCTACTCACTGATGGAACATATAGCGGCTTCAGGCTACAAGGCGCTGGCTTTTGATAACCCAGCCCATGGGGAGAGTGAGGGACGCTTTGGTCATTTACCAGGCTTTGTTGCAGCATTTGACAATATTCTGGAACAGCAGGAGTCGATTGCTGGGGTTGTTGCCCATAGCATGGGTGGTGCAATGGTGCTAGAAAGCCGCCATCCACAGTTACAAGACAAACCTGTATTGTTAGTTGCACCTGTCTTAAATTATACCGAGAATCTGGTGTCTGCAGTGGCACAGTCTGGCTATTCGATGAAGCTTTTCCATGATGTTGTGGACGATATTGCCAAGCAGTATCAATATCCGCTAGATAGTATTGATCCGATGCATCGTTTGGAGGGCAGGGGATCGAAAGCGGTGATTGTCCATGATAAATATGACCGCTTTGCTTCCTATGCACATTCTGAGCTAGCGAGTGCTAACCAACATGTGACTTTGATTGCAACAGAAGGATTGGGCCACGGCAGGATCTTACAAAGTGAGCAGCTCAAAAGCGGGTTCGATTTACTTGTTAGCGATGAACACTAAAGGTGTGTAGTGCTGAAACTAAAAAGGCTTGCCATTATTGGCAAGCCTTTTGTGTATTCTCGGGGTATCTTAAGAGCTGGCTGTCACTTTATTTCCTGAGCGAGCTTGCTCGAGTTGGGCAACTTCAGCATCTAATTCAGCAATTTTCTTTTCCATTAGCTCGTGGCAGTGGTCGGCTAATTTACGAGCGTCTGCCAACTCATAACCGGAAACATCAATAGGATCCATCATCTCGGCAATGACAATGCCATTGTCACGGTTGGAAAGTGAAATCTTGTTGTGAACCGAGCTTACGCACATAGGCACGATTGGCACACCGGCTTCGATTGCCATGCGAAAAGCACCTGTCTTAAATGGTAGTAGCCCTCGCCCTTTACTGCGGGTTCCTTCAGGGTACATCCATACTGACAGGTTGCGCTTGTGGATAGCATCAGCAACTTGTTGGATGGTATTGCGGGCGCTGGATTTATTTTCACGGTCAATCAGGATATTACCTGTGATCCAATAAAGTTGACCGAAGAATGGGATCCACAGCAGGCTCTTTTTACCGATAGAGACGGCACGTGGTGGCAGCATACCCGGTGAGGTGACGAAGTCAAAAACGTTTTGGTGATTAGAGATATAAACGGCTTTTGGCGTATCGACAATTTTTTCTTGGCCTCGATGGATGAGTTCGACACCCACGATGCGTCGTAGTTGGTTAAACCAGCGGCAGAAAAAATGCACGTGCTTTGGATCGCGTGGCTTGAATAGGGTGCAGTAAACCAGTGCAAAGAGCGACATAAAAATTATAAAAATAGCCGCGAGGAAAATACGGAAGAATGCAAGCACGCTTACTCCTTAGCGATTTAATGAAAAACTGCGTGCATTATGAAATCTTTTTAGTTACATGACCAGTCACCCGAGACATGTTTTATTAGAATAATTGATAACAAGTCCTTAACTGTTTAAATAATGTTCGATACAAACAGCGAAAAGTTCACTTTTTGTTGATTTACAAACACATGCTATGCCTAGTGCAAAAAAGCGAACAGATAAGGTAAATCTTGTGCTGATGTTCATAAATGCGTGAAGTTGCTCGCAGTTGTATCTGTATCAGTCAAAAAGTACTGGATAAGTAACTGAATTAAAGCGATAAATACTTCTGATAGATGCAGTGTGCACTCTTTGCTTGGGTGATCGCTGAGCATCTATCTCTTCTGTTGTGTGGAGTTTTATAGGCTGACGATAGTCAGCCTTTTTTTTGCTCATTGACTTTCTAACTGCTGCCTTTGCTGACTTTCTCATCAGTTATGTCAAAAATTTGCCTTAATCGCATAATAATGTTTTCGAGCCTGCATTTTTTGACTAATCTAGTAGATTAATACCACAAAAAATTCATAGTCAGACCATATTGACGCAGCACAGGAGTCAACCACAGTGAAGAAGCAGTTACTATCACTGGCTTTGACAATTTGGCTTTCGGGGTGTTCTTCGTCCCCAGGCTCATTAGAGGGCGACGATGCATCTAGTGGACTGCACACCAATAATCCGCGCTATGAATTTGTTGAAATGAATATCCCGATCCACCAGTCTCCGTCTCTTGACTCCGTTTACCGCCAATGGCAAGGCACTCCATATCGGCTAGGAGGGACAACTAAAGCGGGTATAGATTGCTCGGCCTTTGTTCAGATCGGCCTTGCCGAAGTGTTCCAGAAAAAATTGCCGCGCACCACAAGCGAGCAGGTCAGACAGGGTAAATGGGTCGCAATTACTGAACTGCAAGAAGGCGATCTTGTTTTCTTTAAGACCGGGCGTACTCTACGGCATGTCGGTATCTACCTAGGTGAGTCCCAATTCCTCCATGCTTCAACGTCGCAAGGCGTGATGATTTCAAACCTTAAAAACCCTTATTGGCGCAGTACTTACTGGCAGGCGAGAAGGGTTGTTCAATAAGGCTCGTTTCTGTGTGAAATTCTTTACGACTCTAGTCCTGAATTTAGCTCGCGAAATCCGCTATCCCCTCCCATACTGATGCTGTAGGCCCAGTTTCCATCAGGCCCGTTTTCTATCCTAAGGAAGTGGCTTGGTGTTAGATCAGGAGGTGATCCCATGGCTATGGCACTGACAGTAGGGCAATTCCTCAACAGCCACAATGTCGATTTCAGTTTAACTCGGCATAAACATACTGATACGTCATTTAGCTCGGCTATATCGGCCCATGTACCAACCTCGCAAGTTGCGAAGGCTGTTATGCTAAAAGACCAAAACGGTGAGTTTTTAATGGCTGTTGTTCCTTCAAACCGCCGCGTAATGATAGATAAGATCAGCCGTATGATGGGGAAACAATATTTCCTTGTCGGTGAGCATGAATTAACCGATATCTTCCAGGATTGTGAACCCGGTGCGATACCTTCAATAGGTCAAGCTTATCAGGTCGATATGCTGGTGGATGATATGTTGTTTGATCAAGATGAGCTGTTCATTGAGTCTGGTGACCATGAGAACTTGATTCATGTCGACAGCAAACAGTTCCATAAAATCATGCATGATATCCCCCATAGAAATATCAGTGGTTACCGGATGATGTTTTCAGATGGTCATGAAGGTAGGCATTGGGAGTGGGAGTGACGTCGAACACTACCGCGATGCTAGATTAGTCACATAAAACTCAGCCCAGTCTAGGACTGGGCTGTTTTTATTGGTAACGCAGGTAGCGAGTACTAACTGGCAGTTATTCCTCAACTCGCCAATTGCATCCTGAGCCACAAACCTGGAGGTGTGCTAAAGCCTGTGGTAACAGAAGACACTTCACCGTTTTTGATGATGAAGACAGAGGGGACTGCCGAAATGCCCCATTGCTGCATCAAACTACCACGGTTATCGTTGATGGTGTCAAAGCCATAATCATGGTGGCCAAGATAAGCGTTGAGGCGACGGTTATCGCCAGAGTTTACCGCAATAGAAACTACATCATAGCTATCATCCAGCCAATTAATCGTTGGGCTGACAAAACGGCAAACACTGCACCATGTCCCCCAGAAATAAACCATAACCGGTTTTTCATGGCTGCGGGCGATAAGGTCGATGTGCTCGCCTGTGGTTGACTGGGCAACCAACGGCGGAATTGCACCTTGTGGCATACTTTGGCTGCGCCATACATCTAAGCCTGTTGAAACAGCAATCAGCACAAGGACCATTAGGATGGCCTCCCTTAGCCATTTCACCAGCCTTGAAGGTTTTGAGTTCCTATCTTTAACCGTTTTATCCGACGACTTCGATGTCATTATTCAACTCCCTTGCCGCTCGCAGTATCAATGGCCTTGATAACATCATTACTGGTCAGGATAACCGGTAGGGCAATGCCTGTCGGTGCATTTGGCCCATAGACGATGTTGAATGGCACACCGAAGCGGCCATTTGAGCGAAGGTAGCCGGTGACATAGTCAGATGGCTTAGTCCAATCGCCTTTCATCAGCACAATATGGTCTTGCTCGAGTGCAGAGTACACTGGGTCTTGCAGCAGCACGCTGACCTTGTTGACCTTACAGGTAATACACCAATCTGCTGTTACATCGACAAAGACAGTTTTGCCTTGGCTCACGTGTTGCTGGATGGCATCAATATTGAGTGGTTGCCAAGCATGGTCTTGCGGAAGTGGCGTTGCCCAATTATCTGCAGTCATACTGCCTGCAATCAAACCGCCACCAGAACCTACAACGATGAAAGCCATCGCCAGAATAACCGGTTTGCGGCCTTTAACTTTCCCTAGGCGCCACAGTAAAACCACAACCATTAATACGCCAATTAGAATGACGGCAGCAGTTGAGAAGAAACTGGTCATCAAGCTCAGTAACCACAAGCTGGTTGCCAGCATCATCAAACCGAACAGGCTCTTGACCTTATCCATCCACATGCCAGGTTTTGGCAGCAGGCTTGCAAGACGAGGGAAGAGGGCAATCAGTAACCAAGGCGCAGCCATGCCAATTGCCAATGCGGTAAAGATCGCAACTAGGGTTATAACATCAGCACCAAGCGCGAAGGCCACGGCGGTGCCAAGGAAAGGAGCACTACAAGGAGTCGCCAACAGGGTAGCGAACATTCCTTGGACAAAGTGACCGACATAAGAGTCGTCACCTTTAGTCGCCATCCAAGTATTGGCACCGCTTGATAGGCGAATTTCAAACAGGCCAAGCATGTTGGCTGCAAACAGGGCGGTGATGATCACCATTGCGCCAATAAAGTAAGGGCTTTGGAACTGTACCCCCCATCCGAGCGCCTGGCCTGAAAGCTTAAGTGCGATCAGGAAACCTGCCAATAACCAGAAAGAGGTCAGGATACCGGCTGCCGATGACAGGAACTGCATACGGATTTGGCGTTTTTCCAATCCTTCAGCGGCTATCACGCTGCTTAGTTTCATGCCCAAAACTGGCAGCACGCATGGCATGATGTTGAGGATAAGGCCACCAAGCAGGGCTATACCGATAATTTCGAGTAGGTTATTGTTGCTTGCGGTAATGGTAACGGGGATATCATTGGCAACCCCTTTGGTTTCGACGGAGAAGTCGGTGTCGCTGATGGTGATATTGAGTGTTTCGCCCAGCAGTTTAGGCTCGCCGAACCAACTGCTCACTTTCATTTGTGCAGTGAGGGTGTTGCCCTCGACATGGACCGTGGGTTTTAGGAAAGATGCATCCTGGACGTTCTGCGACTCACCGTCGATAAATACGTCTGGTTGGTTCCAGCCCAGCGTGTTGCTGGCAACGACAGATAAGACTTTCTTGTCCTTGTCGAAAGAAAGGGCCTTGATATCGACACTCGGTTGCTCTGTCGGTACATGGCTCATGCCTTGGTTATACAGATGCATGGCCTGCTCTGATGCCGTCAGGCTGGCTGGATTGAAATCGAGGAAAATTTCGTAGTCAGTCAATACACAGATATTGGTACACGAAGACATGGTCAGGATGCCTGAGAGGAATACAGGCTTGGACATGTCTTCAACGTGGATAGTCATCGGGAAGATGATGGTGTGCTTGTAGCCTAGCGTTTCAACACCCAGGAACTCATAACGTTTGGGCATTGGCCAGTGCCACTCGACTTCATCGAGGTTGTTGGATAGCGACCAGTCGATAGATGGTGCGACACCGCCTTCGCCGGGGCTACGCCAGTAGGTTTTCCAGTCGGTGTCGAGTTTCACTTCCAGCAGGGCCTCGACCGTTTTGTTTTGTGGGTCTTGCTGGCCTGTCAGCATATAGCGCAATTGAACTGGCGGGTGGTCTGGGTTTTGTAGCCAGCCGGTAGAATACTCAACGGCAGAAGCCGAGAACGAGAAAAGGCTGCTGATTAGAATAAGCAGTGCAGTCAGTGCAGAAAATCGTTTAAAAATCATATTTTTCAATGTAATAACTCCAAGAATAACAAAAGCGTTCTCAAGCAGGGCTTGAGGAGAAAGGCTTAGGTTTATTCTCGGAACACACACAGCGTGAGGTGGCGCCGCCGTGTAGGAGGAATAGGCTCGGTGAATACAGGTGTAGCTTTGGTGACCGCAGCATAGATCAGCAGCGCCAAGACTACGATGAACATGCTAACAATGGCATGCTCAACAGACTGCTGGTGCATCTGCAGCAGGTGGTCTGCAAGGGTACAGTGGCCTTGTTCTGCCGGGTCGTCACTGGATTTATGGTTCTGGATTGAAGCCGATACAGACTGTTCGGATTCATAGGTTGAAGAGTTTAGGGTGCACGCAGCCGCAAAGCCGAAATTTTGCCCGGAACAGACAAAAATGACGACCATGACTAACAGCAAGGTATACTTGGCTGCTTGGTTGTGTTTTATCGCTTTGCGCATCGACAATCTCAGTAGCGAACAGACCCTTTACAATGACATTCAGACCGTTCGGGGAAAGAAAAGTTTCACTGTAAGCAAACAGATAGCCATTTTCTCTGTTTTCTTTCTATACCGCAACCAATGTGCAAGATTGAGTCCAATCACCCTGCGGAAAATATTACGGTGTATCGAATAAAAAAGCCCCTATATACAGAAGTATATAGGGGCTAGTCATTGGTATCCGAAGTCTTGGTTAACGCTTGTTTTTCAGGTAGCGTTTACGGCGTTCTTCTTTCTTCTTCGCCTTTTGTTCCGCTTTTTGTTCAGCTTCAATCGCTACGTCGATCAGCTCTTGGGTGATCATTTCTGGGCGTTCCATGGTGATTTGGCCCAGCGTACCGTTGCGCAGTTCGTTGATAAGAATTTCAGATGCTTTATGAAGATCAACACGGCCACCGGCTTTCAGGCAGCCACGTTTGCGGCCAATGGCTTCCATCAGCTCGATTTCAGTTTCTGGCACTTCATCTTCATCAAGATCATAACGGGCCTTGATGAGATTAGGGTATGCCTTGATCAGGTACTCTATGGTGAAGAAAGCCACATCGATGTAGTCCATAGCAGTGTCTTTCACGGCACCGGTAGCTGCCAGACGGAAACCACTGTGCGGGTTTTCCACTTTCGGCCATAGGATCCCCGGGGTGTCAGAAAGCACAATACCGTTCTGCAGGTTGATACGCTGCTGCTGGCGGGTTACCGCTGGCTGGTTACCTGTTACGGCAACGGTGCGGCCTGCAAGGGTATTGATGATGGTAGATTTACCAACATTCGGGATCCCCATGATCATGGTTCGAATGTTTTTGCCCATCTCTTCGCGGTTCGGCGCGAGCTTGCGACAAAGATCCATGATCTTGTTTACTTCATTCACATTCTCAGTGGTGATTGCCAGCGCCTTCACACCTTGTTCCTGTTCAAGGTGCTCAATCCACATTTGGGTCATTTCAGGATCCGCAAGGTCGCGCTTGTTCAGAACCTTAACAACCGGCTTGTTGGTTTTCTCGCGGAAGGTTTTGATCAGTGGGTTTTCACTACTAAAAGGAATGCGGGCATCAAGCACCTCGATGATCACATCGACCTTAGGCAGGACTTCTTCGATCTCTTTACGGGCCTTGTGCATGTGGCCCGGAAACCACTGGATTGTGTTACTCATTGTTAGTTAACTCTTATTAGCTTGGATGCCGAAGTGTAGTACCGTAGTAACTATAAGAAGTGGCGCTCCAAAATCAGTCTCCAAGAATAGGTAGCAGTGCAATTAGCAAACCTAGATTCTTAGCGACTTATGATTGTCAGTTGCGGTGAAGTTTAACGTAACTGGCGGGATACATAAATGTTTTCGGTGCTTGATAATGCTGAGTGGATAGGAACGATCGATTTGAAGTCCCGATTTCGTTGAAGTTAACAGTCGCTTTACTCACCAAGGAAGGAGTAGCAAATGAAATTAACCGCCTTTACAGAGGCCGATAAAGAACTACTGATTAGCTGGGTTCCTTCAGCAGAATTTAATCACCTTTGGAGTGGTGACCGGTTTGTATTCCCTATTGATAATGAGCAACTTTCCAAGCACTTGCTGTGCGAGCAAGTCACACCCTTGATCTTGCAACAGGGCGAGAAAAAACTTGGTTATATTGAGCTGTACCATGAATTAGAGTCGACTTACCGATTATGCCGAGTCTTGATTGGTGAACCATCAATCCGAGGTCAGGGGTGTGGTAAGAAGATGGTGGAGCTTGCAGAAGAGTATGCCCGAACGACGTTGAACGCCAAGCACCTCAAATTGACGGTATTTGAACACAACCTTACGGCACGTCGATGTTATGAATCACTGGGCTTCATAGAGATTGAAAGGAAAAGTGGCTTTAAGGCTATGAATGGGGAACTATGGACAGCCCTTTATATGAAGAAACCCTTGAATTAATTTATCATCCATAAATATTTACTATTGCTATATAAATGATTTCAATATCAATTGATATTGAGGTTATTTATATGTCAGATTTTACTTAAAATATGTCGTGGTTAAAAATACGAAATAGCTTTTATATAAGTAACAAAAATCGTTGATGTCACGGATGTGGATATTTTGCTTCTGCCTCTATGTTTATTGGGGATGAGATTTTTTATCACTAATTCAGTGTTTTATATTGTTGATTGTAAATGACTTTTATCTTTTCTGTTTGTGCTGCTCGTAGAGTTAATCTTTAATTAACGAGTTGGTTTGTTATATTTAATGTCATCCTCTGTAGCTTAGTGCTAGATTACATCAAACAGTAAGTAAACTTGTATATAAAACAAGTTCTCCGCTATGAAATAACACTTATTAATCGAGTGACTGCCGTATAGTTCTTTATTGCCTTCTGTTTGTTATTGAGCCGAATAAAGAGTGGGGTAGGTTTCCTTGAAGTCCTTAAGTGCATAAGGGTCAGATATGTCATCTAAACAAGTTGTGAGAAATGCTTCTCTATTTAATTTAACGGGTACGGGCCCTAAGCAAAGTCATCGCCCAGTTTATAAAGATTATCTACCACCTTGTAATCAAGGTTGCCCGACGGGGAATGACATTCAGGGCTTTCTGGCATTAGTCAGGGAGAAGGTGTTCAAAAAAGCCTGGCAGAAGTTAGTGATTAACCAACCAATGCCGTCTATTCATGGTCGGGTGTGCTATCACCCTTGTGAAACGGCGTGCAACCGCGCCAGCGTTGATTCACCGGTATCTATCCAGCAAGTTGAAAGGATGCTGGGTGATCTTGCTATCGACCAAGAGTGGGCATATCCAACACCAAGTAAAGAGTCAGGCAAGAAGGTGCTGATTATTGGTGCAGGGCCAGCGGGATTGGCTGCCGCTTATCACCTGCGACTGGCTGGGCATCAGGTTGAGATCCGTGATGCCAATGAAATAGCCGGCGGGATGATGAACTACGGTATTCCGGAATACCGTTTACCCCGTGACATTTTGGCCAAGGAAGTAAAGCGCATCGAAGAGATGGGCGTCAAAGTCACCCTCAACCACAAGGTTGACGACGTTGTAAAAGAGAAAAAAGAAGGTCAGTTCGACGCGGTGTTCCTGGCTATCGGGGCACAAATTGGCCGTCAGATTGATATTCCAATGGTTGATTGCGGCCCGATGATGGAAGCAGCGAGTTACCTTCATTCTGTTGGTAATAACCAGCAGGTAAAACTGGGTCGCAGGGTTGCAGTGCTTGGTGGTGGTAACACCGCGATGGATGCTGCACGTGTTGCAAAACGTCTTGGTGCAGAAGAGTCGATGGTTATCTTCTTCTCAGATCGCAACAACATGACAGCGCACGAGTTCGAGGCTGAAGAGGCGGAAGCAGAAGGAGTGAAAATCCACTGGCTACGCAACTTGAAAGCCGTTGAAGGCAATGAGTACAAGATGGAAATCATGGCACTCGATGAGAACGGTGTAGCCCAGCCGACCGGTGAGTTCGAGACACTCAATGCCGATGCGATGGTTATGGCTATCGGCCAAGATATCGAAAGCCAACTGCTTGAAAACGTGCCTAATGTGAAGATCAATCCAGACAATACCGTCAATGTGAATGAGCATATGATGACAGGATATAAAGGGATTTTTGCTGGTGGCGATATGGTGCCATCTGATCGTTCCGTCACTATCTCGACAGGCCACGGTAAGAAAGCAGCCCGCAATATTGATGCCTGGCTACGCGGCGGTACATACCTTTCTGATGAAAAACATGAGGTTGTTACCCACGAGATGCTGCAGTTGTGGTATCAGGTCGACTCCTCCCGTAATGAAATTCCAGAGCTGGAAGTTGCCGAGCGGGTCAAAGACTTTACCGAAGTCGTCCAGGGCCTGACCCAAGAGCAGGCTTTCTATGAAGCACAGCGCTGCTATAGCTGCGGTAACTGCTTTGAGTGTGATGGCTGCTTTGGTGCCTGCCCTGAGGATGCCGTCATTAAATTAGGCAAAGGAAACCGCTATAAATTTGACTACGACAAATGTACGGGGTGCCAAGCCTGTATGAATCAATGTCCTTGTCACGCTATTGATATGGAAGTTGTCACTTGCGACCTAACAGAGTCAACAATTCGTTAAGGTATTGAAGATGTCAGATAATTTTAAAACAATGGATGGCTGTACAGCCGTCACTCACAATGCATACCGTACTAACGAAGTCGCTGCTATTTTCCCGATCACCCCGTCATCACCGATGGCCGAGCTTTCCGATCAATATTCAGCGGCAAAAATTAAAAACATTTGGGGTGACGTTCCCAATGTCATTGAAATGCAATCCGAGGGTGGGGCAGCTGGTGCAACACATGGTTCGCTGCAAACCGGTGCACTCACCACTACCTTCACGGCATCACAGGGTTTGATGCTGATGATCCCGAATATGTACCGTATAGCGGGTGAATTAACGCCTAGCGTGTTCCACATTGCCGCCCGTTCCCTGGCGACTGGTGCGCTTTCGATCTTCGGTGATCACCAGGATGTCATGGCCTGTAACCAGACCGGTTTCGCCATGTTAGCGTCTAGCTCGGTACAGCAAGCTCACGATAATGCATTGATTGCACAGGCAGCGACCTTGGAGTCCCGCGTACCATTCATGCATTTCTTCGACGGTTTCCGTACATCCCATGAAGTGAATAAGATCAACGTGGTTTCTGACGACGTGATTCGCGAAATGATCGATGACGAATTGGTTGTTGCACACCGTAAAAGGTCGCTATCGCCAGAAAACCCAATTATTCGCGGTACTGCCCAAAACCCTGATATTTATTTCCAGGGCCGAGAGGCGGTAACCCCTTATTACGAAGCCGTACCGGGTATCGTAGAGAAGGCCATGAATAAGTTCGCCAGTTTGACTGGCCGCCAGTATGAACCCTTTGGCTATTACGGCGACCCTGAAGCAACTACCGTGATGGTGATCATGGGGTCTGGGGCTGAAACCGTTCGAGTGACTATTGATGATCTCAATGATAAAGGCGCCAAACTGGGGATGATTGAAGTACATCTCTATCGCCCGTTTGCGATGGAATACTTCATGAAGCAGTTGCCTGTCACCTGCAAAAATATGATTGTGATGGATCGCTGCAAAACTTCCGGTGCAGTCGCCGAGCCGCTTTATACCGATGTAATGAGCACGCTGGTGCAGCAGATGAGCAGCGGCAACCTTGCCGTTATGCCTAAACTGACCGGTGGGCGCTATGGTTTGTCATCCAAACAGTTCACGCCTGCAATGGTGAAAGCTGCGTTTGAAAATGCGACTTCGAAAGAATCGATTAGCCAATTTACGGTAGGTATTAACGATGACTTGAGCCGCACTAGCTTGGCTATCGATCCTAGCTATATCCTAGAACCTGCCAATACGGTACGTGCTGTACTTTACGGTTGGGGGTCAGACGGTACTGTCGGGGCCAGCAAAAGTACCATCAAGATCATTGGGGGTATCGATGGCAAGTTCGTCCAAGGCTATTACGATTATGATTCCAAAAAGGCAGGTTCACGTACTGTCTCCCACCTGCGCTTTGGTGACAAGCCAATCGAAGCGCCATGGTTGATTGAGTCGGCTTCGTTTATTGGCATCAACCAATTTAACTTCCTGACCAAGTTCGAATGTTTGGATTTGGCAGAAGAAGGAGCAACGGTACTTCTCAACGCGCCTTATGACTCAAAAGAAGTGTGGGATCACTTACCTAAACATGTCCAGCAAACCATTATCGACAAAAAGCTGTCGTTGTATGTTCTGGATGCGTTTAAAGTCGCCGCAGAAGCCAAGATGGGGAAACGTATCAATACCATCATGCAAACCGGCTTCTTCATGCTGGCGAATATCTTTGATCAACAACGTGCAATCGAAGAGATCAAACACTCAATTGAAGTGGCGTATTCTCGCAAGGGCATGAATGTCGTTAAGATGAACTGGAATGCGGTCGACTTGGCAGTATCGGCTACCGAGAAAGTACAAGTGCCTGCTTCGGTGACATCTGAAATTACTATGCGCGAGACCATCGGTGCAGAGCAGCCTGCTTTCTTGCAAAAAGTGACCAAGGAAGTGATGGCGATGCGAGGTGATTTGATTCCCGTATCCGAAATCCCAGCCGATGGTACCTTCCCTGCAGGCACAACGGCCTTTGACAAGCACCGACAGGCGATTAGTGTACCAAGCTGGGATCCAGAACTCTGTATCCAGTGTGGTAACTGTTCATTCATCTGTCCGCACGCCACCATTCGGGCCAAGTTGTACAATAAGACTGAGCTGGACAATGCTCCTGAGAACTTCAAGCATGCTGAAGTGGCCGCACGGGGCTTCCCAGATATGGCTTACACTATCCAGGTCTACGCCGAAGACTGTATGGGCTGTACACTGTGCGTTGACGCCTGTCCGTCCCGTCACCCTACCGACCCGGAACGCAAAGCGATCAACATGGTTGATGCGGCCCCTCAATGGGAAGAGCAGAAACCGAATGTTGAGTTCTTTGATGCATTGCCGCAACTACCACTTGAACAGGTCGATTACTCAACGGTGAAAGGGGTGCAATTTTTGCCACCGCACTTCCAGTTCCCGGCATCTTGTGCTGGCTGTGGTGAAACTGCTGTGGTGAAAACTATCAGTCAGTTATTCGGTGAGCGAATGATGGTTGCCAACGCTACCGGCTGTTCATCTATCTACGGCGGTAACATGCCAACCACCCCGTGGACATCAGGTGAAAATGGCCTGGGGCCTGCTTGGTCGAATTCGCTGTTTGAAGATAATGCGGAGTTTGGGCTGGGTTACCGTATCTCAGTCGACCACCAAATGCGGCAGGCCACCCGTTTGCTGATGGAATTGGAAGATGTCATCGGTAAGGAACTCGTTCAGGCGACCCTGACGGCTAAGCAAGAGACGGAAGTAGACTGTCGTACGCAACGCGAACGTATCGATACTATCCGTGAGCGCATAAAAGGACACCCTAAGGCAGGATTACTGGATGCGGCAGTCGATTCGTTGATTAAACGTTCAATCTGGATCATGGGTGGTGACGGATGGGCTTATGATATTGATGCCCACGGCCTCGACCATGCGATGGGGTCTGGCCGCGATATCAATATCTTGGTAATGGATACCGAGGTGTACTCAAATACGGGTGGTCAAGCTTCAAAAGCGACACCACTTGCAGCAACCGCGAAATTCGCCGCAGGTGGTAAAGAGACCCACCGAAAAGAGTTGGCCCTGCAGGCTATCTCCTACGGAAACGTCTACGTTGCCCAGATTTGCCTGAATGCGAATCCGCAACAGGCACTACAGGTATTCCGTGAAGCTGATGCTTATGACGGTCCGTCTTTGATATTGTCATACAGTCCATGTATCGCCCATGGGTTTGATATGTCAAAGGCCCGTCAGCAAGCGAAGAAAGCGGTGGCTTCCGGTCACTGGAGATTGTTCCGCTACAACCCTACGTTACGTGAAGAGGGCCTTAACCCATTTATGCTTGACCAGTTGCGACCAACAATTGCAAAAGAAGAGTTCATGAGAGGGGAGAGCCGGTTTATTAACCTACGCCATACGAACCCGGACCATGCTGAAGAGTTGTTCGAACGCTCGCAAAATACAGCAATGTCGAAATGGGCTGTGTACGAAGCGATGGCAGAAAATAACCCTGCCTTGTTTATGCCGGAGCTACATTTCAATCACTCTGAAGACTAATCTCTCTATAGCTATTAGTGATTGACTACCGAAAAAGCGAGTGTATATACACTCGCTTAATTCATTTTTGGGGAGGGAATAAATATTATGCAGTGACTGGTCTAGTCTCTGTGAAAGATTATGTGCATTGCAGGCTTTGGGCTTTGAAAAGCGACGCTTCCCAATACTACGCCCGCAGTTGTCTGCCATTGCCAGTCGCTAAAAGTTGTGTGGAGCAGATTTATTGCGACTTAGCTTGCTCATTACGCCTTGTTGGCTTGTGCCAGTTGTCAATTTCACCTTTTTTCTGCATTTCATGAACAGCTTCAATCAATGCTCTGTCTTGCTCGGCGAAATAGAGATCTTCTTCGGCTTTTCCCCTTAGTCTCATCTTTTGCGTGAAGTCCATAATTCTTCCTCCCCAATGATGATTTCACTATAAGTGTAGTCATAGCATTGAGTTACTTAGAGAATAAGTGACAGAAGTTTGATCTAGGTCGAGTATGATTTTAGCGAATGGGAATTTTGTCGCAGATTATACCAAGCTCGTACAAGCGGCCTTGGTAGTTATGAGATCACGGCACAATATTGTAAAGGCCATGCATGGGCATGGCCTAGTTATATACATTTGGGCTGCTTGACTTTATGGGGTGCTTGTCTTTATTGGGAGTTTGCAGATGAATCTTTTGCGTTGGCTTCGAGGAATGCCATTACCGCAGTGCGCTCATCTGGGCTCAGTCCAGCCCGTGGGAACATGCTCTTGGTTATACCCCGCCATTGGGCCTTGGTATATTGGCGAGGATCCTTGGCGGAATGGCACAAGGTACAGCGCTGGTAAAACAGGGCTTCGCCAGGGCTTTGTTCAACTTGCTGAACTGCTTGGTCTGCGGCGATTGAAATACCTGTTGTTGCTAATGGCTCTGCCTTTTTTCCACTCACGATTTGTGGGGGGTCAAAGGCCAAGTTATCAGACTCAGGGTCACGGCAGCGTTGTATATAGGCTAGGCAGGTGTTGGCACTATTCGCCTGACTTAATCCGCTACATGCTTGGCTGGAGGTGATGACATTAATTGCACCGCTGTTGCAACGCCCTTGGCTATCAAACTGCAGCCATGCACCTTCTTCCAAACTGATCACACCGGGCATGATTTTGTCTGACACTTTTGCCCCTGCGATGATCTTGCCCCAGTCATTGAAGATTTCGACCAAGTGTCCGCTTCGGATCCCGCGGCGCTCTGCATCTTGATCATTAATGAGGACATATTGCCGCCCCTGCACGTCTTCGTATTTTCTCGTCTCAGCATTAGCCATTTGCGAGTGTACCCGCATATAAGGGTGAGGGCTGACAACATGCACTTGGTTGTTCTTGGCGTTGCCCAGATATTCAAACGGTGTCAGGAAGGTCGGCATCGGCGGACAGTCTGCGATGGCAAAGTTGGCGATATCTTGGCAATAAAGCTCAATTTTCCCCGACGTAGTATGTAATGGGAACTGTTCCGGGTCACGGTAGAAATCGCCGTGGCGTACCCATGAATTGGCACTCTCAGGCGTTGTAAGTCGTGTATAGCCCTGTTGCCAAAAAGCATCAAAAGGAAGTTCTGCCGAAGAGCTACCATAAGCACGTTTCAATATTTCAGGATAGGACAGGCCATCTGTAAATTGTTGTTCAACGCCAAAGATCTCGGATAAGCGGCGGAAGATCTCAAAGTCATCCAAGCTTTCACCATAAGGCTTAATGACTTGCCGCATTGCGTATATTTTGTCATTGCTATAGGTACCGCCGGATGATAAATCATCGCGCTCCAGGGTACTTGTTGCCGGTAATACGATATCGGCAAAGCGTGATGAAGCGCACCACCACGGGTCTTGGCAGATAAATGTTTCCACCTGTTTATTGAGCGCTTCAATAAGCTCATTGGTATTTTGCTGGTGGGATAGCAGGTTATTACCTGCGTTATAGACCAGCTTAACGTCGGGGTAGGTGTACTCAATACCATCACGGGTAAATGTTGTTCCCGGGTTATTAAGCATTTCTGAAATCCGTGATGCAGGACAGTTGGCACTGATAGGGTTTTTGCCTTGTGATAGACCGACTGGCATCGAGCCGCCTGACTGGGGCATACCGCCGTTACCATAGTGCCAACTGAAACCGACACCTTCACCCGGCTTGCCGATTTTGCCCAGCATGGCAGCGAAGTTGATGATAGCCCAATGGGTCATTTCACCGTGATCGGCCCTTTGCAGCGACCAGCCTGCCGCCAATTGGGTTTTCTTGCTGGCGAAAAGCTCGGCCATTTCGGTAATTTTTTCAGCTGGTATACCCGTTATCCCCGCAGCCCATTCGGGTGATTTTACTGTACCATCATGTGTACCCATTAAGTGTTCAATGAATTTGTCAGCACCAACGGTATAGCGTTCAAGATAGTCGGCATCATGCAGGTTCTGGCTATAAGCATGATATGCCATAGCAAGGAAGAGGGCGGTATCGGTGTTTGGAACGATCTTCACCCACTCGGCATCCAGTTCATCATCGGTTCGGGTTCGTTGAGGGTTAATCGAGATGAAATGCATGCCCTTATCGGCAAACCGTTTCCAATGGGGATACATCTGGTGGTCGGCAACCCGAAACTCGATGCGGTTGTTTTTCCATGGATCACAACCGATCAGGACAAATACCTCGGTATGTTGTTCGATCACAGGCCACGCGGTCTGAGGTGAATAGACCTCCATATCTCCAATCACGTGCGGGAGGATAACTTGGGATGCCCCGCCGGAATAATCACCCGTCGTGGTACTTTGCCCACCTATCAAGTTGAAGAACCGTCCTTGCAGTACTTGTGGACGCATCAACCCCGCATGCGACCATCCTCCGTAAGAGCTACTAAATAGTGCCTGGTTACCATGGGTCTGAGCGGTAGTATGAATAGCATCGGCAACTAGGGCTAAAGCCGTTTCCCAGCTAACCCTCACAAAGGGTTCTTTGCCACGTAAATGCGGTTTGGTATCACCCTTCGGGTCGGCGAGGTAAGACTCGCGAACCATTGGGTATTTGACCCGGGTTTTATCATAGACACGACTGATAATACCTTCGGTCAGCATTTCGGTAGGCATGGCGTCAAGCTCTTTCAAAGGTTGAACGCCGATAAGGATGCCGTCTTTGACGATAGCATTGAAGGGCCCCCAATGGCTGGCATGGGGAATAACGCTTGTGCCTGCCTCGTCAAAACGGGTTGAAGCATGGAAAACGGTGAGTCCACCGGTGGCTGCAACCGCTGTTGCAATGGAGGCTTTGAGGAATGCGCGACGTGAAATAGCCATTTTGATGTCCGTTGCCCTACTGAAAACACAGTAAGGCATTAACAAAAATAAAGATGAAACGACAGTATAAAGCCTAAAGTTGCATTTTAAATGATCATTATGAAAAGTAAGATTACCTAGATGTCAGGAAACCGATTAAATCGAATTCTGAACATTTGTTCAAAATTATATTGAGCGATCGTTCATGTTGTTCTATAGTTTAACAGACAAGATTGAGTAAAACCTTTTGCTACAAGGGATCACACGTTGCCGTCAGATGCCTACGGCTAAACACCATTCATCAGGAGAGTCATCAATGCTTAAGTTTTATTTTCATCAAACCCCAAACCCAATGAAGGTTGCTCTGTTCCTTGCTGAAACAGACCTGCCTTATGAACTGGTTGCGGTAGATACGTTAAAAGGGGGGCAGCATACTGCGGAGTTCCGTGCGATCAACCCAAACGGCAAGCTTCCGGCGATTGTCGATGAAGGTACCCGCGTTTTCGACTCTAATGCCATCTTGCTGTACCTATCTGAAAAAACAGGCTTGCTGGCTGGTAAATCAGAAGACCGTGCAGAGTTACTTTCCTGGATGATGTTTATTGCTTCTGGGCTTGGTCCATTCTCGGGTCAATGTGTCCATTTTCACCGTATGGCACCAGAACAAATTTCCTATGCGAAAAACCGCTACTTGCGTGAAGCACAACGTCACTATGAAGTGCTAGATGACCATCTTGAAGGGCGTGACTACATTGTCAGTGATGAATTCACGATTGCAGATGTGGCTGCATGGGGTTGGATCGACAAGGCTGCGGTTGTGTTGGGTGAAGAGGGGCTAGCGCCATATCCTAACCTCAAGCGTTGGTTCGACAGCGTGAATAACCGCCCGGCAGTGGCTGTCGCCCGAAGCATTGACAAAGATATCGAATTTAAATCAACGGTGGATGATGAAAGTCGGCGTGCGCTATTTCCATCAAACTATCCGAAACAAAACCGAGGGCAATAAGTAGGTATGGCGGATGCGCTATGTATCTACAGCTATTAAAATAACGGCTCAAAGGGGGCTTTGGTGGAGAAAGACGCGATAATTTTCGATATTAACGAAACAGTATTAAACCTTGACTCATTGAAGCCCAAGTTCGGCAAAGCCTTAGGTGATGAAAAAATCACGGACTTATGGTTTTCAATGTTACTGCATACATCGACCGTGTGTATTTTAACAGGCGTGAAAACTGATTTCCTAACCCTTTCAAAAATCACACTTGATACAGTCGCTTCGCGTGTTGGGGGTGAGTTAACGGAGGTTGATAAAGCTGAAATACTGTCAACATTCGCCAGCCTTCAACCCCATGATGATATAAAATGTGCATTATTCCGTTTACGGTCTGCTGGGTATAAAACAGTAGCGTTTTCAAACTCATCGCTAAACTTGGTTTCTACCCAAATTAACCAGGCAGGCTTGGAGGAGTACTTCGATGAAATCGTATCAGTTGAAGACGCTGGAAGCTTCAAGCCTGATCCCGCCGCTTACGGTTACTTGGCTGGAAGATTGAATTTGCCAGTAGAGAATTTACGCTTGGTGGCTACCCACGACTGGGACACGCATGGTGCACTCAACGTAGGTATGAAAGCCGCTTATATCGACCGTTTGAACTGGCCATATAATCCGTTGTATAAGCAACCTGATATAACTGGGAAGACAATGGATGAGATTGTTGAAGCAATTATTGGTTGAGAGAAGTACGGATTTTAAAAGCCGTTTAATGGCAGAAAGGAAGAGCTGAAAATTTATATTATTCTGAATCTGCATTAGCCAGTTGTGCAGAGTAGTTCTAGGTAAGTTATAAAAACCAGCGGTCGGTCCGCTGGTTTATTATCTTTGGTGTCGGTCTGTTTTTCGGGTGTTTACTATAGCCCCAAATTACATTTTGGAGCTAGGCAATAATTAATCGAGAACGATTTCAACGAGTTCATAGTTGAAGTCATTCTTACCACGCTTGATATACATTGCGCATTCTTCTGTGCTTAACGACCAAGAACCTTGCTGGGTTCGAGACGTTAGTTCACTGAGAAAAACCTTTTGCTTTTCAACATAATTACCTGCCAATGCGTGACCATATTGTTCACACAACTCTTTATCCGTTGTAGCATAAGAAGAAAAAGAACACAAAGCAAGTGTTAAAGCAAATATGTATTTCATGACACTATCCCTTGAATTTATTCATTCACGAAAAAGGGTAGTTCAACTTTCAATATTAATACACTATATAACTC
>NZ_JACSOF010000081.1:0-29108 GCF_014349205.1 Photobacterium sp. BZF1 | reverse complement strand
ACCTGATCCCATGCCGAACTCAGTAGTGAAACGTAATAGCGCCGATGGTAGTGTGGGGCCTCCCCATGTGAGAGTAGGACATCGCCAGGCTTCCAATTTCAGAAATTCGCAAACGCGGGTTTCACGCAGAATTGCGTGCTGGTATAGCTCAGTTGGTAGAGCGCACCCTTGGTAAGGGTGAGGTCCCCAGTTCAAATCTGGGTACTAGCACCACGATTTTGTTCAGCGACAATAGCACAGCGGTACCACCTGATCCCATGCCGAACTCAGAAGTGAAACGTTGTAGCGCCGATGGTAGTGTGGGGCCTCCCCATGTGAGAGTAGGTCATTGCTGAACACCTCTTCTAAACCCAGCCTAACGGCTGGGTTTTTTCATTTTAGCTATGTAAATAGCTCCCTCAATGTAATACCAACTCCTTTGATTAATCCTCCATTCCTATGAAGTAACATCACATCTTTCACTATTCATCTCTCTCTTTAACTGTAATGGAATAACTTGTTACCAACTCAATTGGTATATAAAGGTGCAGCCTTGTATATTCGGGCCTTTGTTACTCGAAATAACCATTTATTAGTCAGTTAGGGTATAGAAAATGAAAAAGCAGGCGCTCGCTGTGAGCATCGTTGCTATTTTGGCAGGATGCAGCTCATCTGATTCAACGCCAGTTGAAGACAGCCTAAATTTGCGTATTTTGCATATCAATGATCACCACTCCAAAGTTGATGCGAGCGAAAAGCAGAGCTTGAATCTGGGTGGCGTAGAAACGTATGTTGATGTCGGTGGTTTTCCACGTTTGGTGACCAAGTTTAACGAACGCGACAGTGGTAACGTGCTGAAACTACATGCGGGTGATGCAATTACCGGTACCATGTACTACAGCCTGTTCCGTGACGAACTGCCAGACGCGCTGATGATGAACCAAGTCTGTTTTGATACGTTCGCGCTGGGTAACCACGAGTTTGATGACGGCAATGAACAACTCGCCCACTTCATCAAAACCCTGACGACTAGCGAAGAGGCGGATGCCTGCGGTACCGATGTAGTCGCGGCAAATGTTCAAGTTGATCCATCAAACCCAATTGCTGGCCTATACACGCCGTATGAAGTTTACCAATTTGGTGAACACCAAGTTGGTGTGATCGGTATTGATATTGGAGATAAGACCAAAGACTCTTCTTCGCCATCTGAGGATACGGTATTCCTCGACGAAGTTGAAACGGCACAAAAATACATCGATAAACTCAAGTCAGAAGGTGTCAATCATATTGTATTGTTGACCCACTATACCTACGAAAATGATGTCGCAATGGCGTCACAACTTTCCGGCGTGGATGTTATTGTTGGCGGCGACAGCCACTCATTATTGGGTGATGCTGAAACGTTCGCTGCAATGGGGCAGCCTATTAGTGGTGACTACCCAACTATTTTGACCAATGCCGATGGTAATGATGTCTGTATTGTTCAGGCTTGGGATAATGCCAAAGCAATGGGTGAACTAAACATTCAGTTTAATAGTGAAGGTAACGTTGTGAGTTGTGACGGCCATGCTCACCTACCGCTTGGCGATAACTTCACTGCTGACTCTAAGGGGAAAGAAGCCCACAGTGAAGCTGAGCTGAAAGCGATTCGAGACTATGTTGCTGCTACAGCTGAAGTCAGCATTGTTGCGGAAGATGCAACTACTGTCGATAAATTGGCTTACTACAGCGCCCAAATTGAGGAGCGTAAGCAAGAGATCATCGGCAGCAGCGATGCTAACTTATGTAATGAACGAGTACCTGGTCAGGGTCATGCTTCGGGGTCCTTGTGTGGTGTTGAAAACGCCAATCGTGACTTCCTGAATGCGCATGGTAGTGTTATGGCCAATATTGTTACTGATGCCTTCGCACACCTTTCCCTACGCTCTGATATCGCACTTCAGAACTCCGGTGGTGTACGTACCAGCATTCCAGCTGGTCAGGTTAGCGTGAGTCATGCCTTTAATGTATTGCCTTTCACAAACTACCTAGTCAACCTCGATATGACAGGTCAAGAGATCGTTAACACCTTGGAAGATGCGCTTGATAATGTTGTAGCAAACAACTCTTCAGGTGCGTTCCCTGCAGCGACGAACCTACGTTTCGATGTTGATTTGAACAAGGCTAAAGGCTCTCGCGCGAGCAACGTTGAAGCTCGTCGTCGAGGTGAAAATAGCTGGCACCCAATTAAGCTTGATGAAACCTACGTCGTGGTAACCAACGATTTTGTTGCAGCAGGTGGTGACAGCTACTTGTCTATGGTTCCTGCATTTGAAGACGATAACCGTCGTGAAGATACGGGCTTGCTTTACACCGACTCATTGATCAACTACATCAAAGCGTTGCATGCCGAAGGCAAATCACTGCAGCAGCCGACAGTCGATGAGATGGCAGTTCAGAACTTTATCCCGTTAAAAAGTAACTAAATTGTCAACATCAGCTTGTTAGCTCATTGGGCAGGCAATTGAAGATGACCGTAAAGGAGGCTGAGGCCTCCTTTTTTATTGGTCGTTTTTGAGGGTGGAGACGTCAGTTCAGTTACGGACACAAGTTTGTAGGGATGATAAAGGCGGCTACTGTAACACTGTCTTCGAGGGGATATACCAGCCTTGCCTTGGGTTGCGCTTAGTTAGAGAATCAGGTAGGTTTAGATATCTGGACGTCTAAACATCTCTTGCCTATTATGGCTATATCAATAGGTTTAGACGGGAAACACGTTTAAGGAGAAGCACCCATGCCGATTAAGATCCCTGACAAATTACCTGCAACCGATATCCTACGAGGAGAGAATATCTTCGTGATGTCGGAAGCCCGTGCTTCGAGTCAGGAAATCCGTCCTCTGAAGGTGCTGCTGCTTAACCTGATGCCAAAGAAGATTGAAACGGAAACCCAGTTTCTGCGTCTGCTGTCCAATAGTCCGCTGCAGGTCGATGTTGAATTGCTCCGTATAGACAACCGGCCTACCAAGAATACGCCGACTGAGCATCTCGACACCTTCTATCGCCAGTTCGAAATGGTGAAAGACCGCAACTTCGATGGCTTGATAGTAACGGGTGCTCCGCTTGGCTTGGTGCAGTTTGAAGATGTGCTCTATTGGGAAGAAATCCAGACCATCATGAACTGGGCCAAACAGCATGTGACTTCAACGCTGTTTGTGTGCTGGGCAGCCCAGGCTGGCTTAAAACTGCTGTACGATCTGCCTAAGCGTACCCGCAAGGAGAAGTTATCAGGGGTCTATTGGCACCGTATTCATGATTGCCACAACCCGATCCTGCGTGGCTTTGATGATTCATTCTTGGCGCCACATTCCCGCTTTGCCGACTTCTCACCAGAGTATTTGGAAGAGCATACTGATCTAGATATTCTGGCGACGTCTGAGCAGGCCGGTGTGTACTTGGCTGCGACCAAAGACAAACGGAATGTGTTTGTAACCGGTCATCCGGAGTATGATGTTGATACCCTGCATAATGAGTATGTCAGGGATGTTGGGGAAGGAATGGAGCCAAATGTACCGGTGAACTACTACCCGGACAATAATCCAGATAACCCACCCATTGCCAGCTGGCGTAGCCATGGTCACCTGCTGTTTGCCAACTGGCTAAACTACTGTGTCTACCAGCAGACTCCTTATGACTTGGAGCATTTCTCGGAAGCCAACTTCACCACAGATGAATAGTTTGTTGCCGAATAACACAATACTTGCAGAGTAGGTGGCCATCCAGCTTTACGTATGCGGCCCATGCACTAGGATAAAATTTCAAAACCTACCCGCCAGGGACGGCGGGTTGGAGCGACATGGATGTCACTTTGCGCTTTTGAAATTTACATTCTGGTGCTTGGGACGTTCTTTCAACTGCAATAGAAATAGTTCCCAGCTAAAAAAAGACCTGCCGAAGCAGGTCTTTTTTATCGTAGCTATTTACTTGGGCTATTTTCGGCTTCCCACAATTTGGCTTTGTGGATCAGCGGGGTAATCGTCGACCCCTGAATCAATATAGAGAACACGACTACCGAGTAGGTCATCACCAGCATAATTTCCCGCACATCAATGTTCTTGTCAGGGATCACCATCACACCTGCCGGCACTGCCATCGCCATCGCAAGGGCCAGGCCACCGCGTAGGCCACCCCAGGTCAGGATTCTAACCGACATCGGGTTGTAGTCGCGGTAGCGGTTGAAACCGACGTAGGAGAATTTTACGCTGAGGTAACGGCTAAGCAGTACTAGCGGTACAGCGATGACCATCAAGACCCAGTCTTCCTGGTGGAAGCTGAACTGCAGCATGCTCATACCAATCAATAGGAACAGTACGCCATTGAGGAACTCATCGACCAGCTCCCAGAAGTGGTCGAGGTGTTCTTCACTTTCCTTCGAGAAGCCAATATAGCGGGTCCAGTTACCGATCATGATACCTGAAACTACCATAGCCAATGGTCCTGAAACGTGGATGACATCGGCAAATACGTAGCCGGCAGTCGGTATGCCCAGCGTGAGCAGTAGTTCCATTGAGTGGTCATTGGTCGAGCTGATCAGGTAATGGAAAATAAGGCCTAGGGCGAAACCGTAGGCGATACCGCCAATAGCCTCTTGCAGGAAGAGTTGGCCAACACCAAGAACGGTAGGGGCTTCGTTACCAAAAGCGATGGTAAATAGGGTAACGAAAATGACAAGGCCGAAGCCGTCATTGAATAAAGATTCGCCCTCAATTTGGGTAGAGATACGCTTTGGCGCATCGAGTTTTTTTACAATAGCGAGCACGGCAATCGGGTCAGTTGGCGAGATCAGCGAGCCAAAGATCAAACAATAGATCAAATCGAGCTGGATACCGAGTACCTGACAAATACCCCACAGGGAAAAGCCGATAAAGAAGGTTGAAAATAAAGTGGCGGCAAGCGCAAGTGTGGTGATTTCCCACTTTTGATCTTCTAGGTGGGGAAGTTTGATCCCCAAACCACCCGCAAACAGCAAGAAACCTAGAATCCCTTTGAGCAAGAAGTTCTCGAAGTTGATTTCGCCAAGCTGGCTTGCAGCAATGTCTTCTAGGTGGAACCAGCCGTTATGCCCGGCAACAATGATGCCCAGAGATAGCACCAACGCCCCAGCAGTAATGGCGATAGTGGTCTGCATTTTTCCTATTTTACTGTTTATAAAAGCGATCAGCATTGCTGCTGCCGCCAGGAAACAGAGGGTGCTGTAAACTGACATCCAGTGACCTCGATGGTAATTGAAAGTAAAGCTGAAAATTGTGTCAAAATATAAATCTATCGCTGCCCGATAGCTATCTTTAATTTCTTACAATGAGTTAAAAATTAATCAACGAAAAGCCCTTTAGACGTCTAGATTTCCATTTTTGCTATGGTAGGATGTGAACTAGCTGTAACATTAGATAAGGAAGTAAAGCGGTGTTGATGGGCAAGGATTTACTAAATAAGCGCTTGGCAGAGCAGATCCTGATCATTGATGGTGGCATGGGCACCATGATCCAGGGCTACAAGCTGGAAGAGCAAGATTACCGTGGTGAGCGTTTTGCCGATTGGCACATGGACCTCAAGGGCAACAACGATTTACTGGTACTGACCCAACCACATTTGATCAAGGATATTCATGCCTCATACCTTGAGGCTGGTGCGGATATCCTAGAGACCAATACCTTCAACGCGACCACCATCGCGATGGCCGATTATGAGATGGAAGCGTTGAGTGCCGAGATCAACCTCGAAGCAGCCAAGCTTGCCCGTCAAGTGGCCGACGAGTGGACGGCAAAGACACCGGACAAGCCGCGATTTGTGGCCGGTGTGCTGGGCCCGACCAACCGAACTTGTTCCATATCGCCGGATGTAAACGATCCTGGTTTCCGCAATGTTACCTTTGACCAGTTGGTCGAGGCGTATGCCGAATCGACCCGCGCATTGATCGAGGGTGGCTCAGACATCATCCTTATCGAGACGATTTTCGATACCCTCAATGCCAAGGCGTGTGCCTTTGCGGTCGATACTGTATTTGAAGAGTTGGGCTATTCGTTACCGGTGATGATTTCCGGTACGATCACCGATGCATCAGGCCGCACCCTGTCAGGCCAGACTACCGAGGCATTTTATAATGCCCTACGTCATGTTAACCCTATTTCATTTGGCCTGAACTGTGCTCTTGGTCCTGATGAGTTGCGCCAGTATGTCGAAGAGTTGTCGCGCATCTCTGAATGTGCCGTCTCTACCCACCCAAATGCCGGTCTACCCAATGCCTTTGGTGAATATGACTTGTCTCCGGAAGAGATGGCGAGCCATATCAAAGAGTGGGCGGAAAGCGGATTCCTAAACTTAGTCGGTGGCTGTTGTGGCACCACGCCAGAACATATTCGCCAGATGGCCGAAGCAGTGGCAGACATTGCGCCTCGGGCGTTGCCTGAGCTACCGGTTGCCTGCCGTTTGTCGGGTCTTGAGCCGCTGACCATTGAAAAAGATACCTTGTTCGTCAACGTAGGCGAGCGAACCAACGTGACCGGTTCGGCGCGCTTCAAACGCCTGATCAAAGAAGAATTGTATGACGAGGCGCTGGAAGTTGCCCGCCAGCAGGTAGAAAACGGTGCCCAGATCATCGACATCAACATGGATGAAGGGATGCTGGATGCCGAAGCGTGCATGGTGCGATTCCTCAACCTGTGTGCTTCCGAGCCAGAGATTTCCAAAGTGCCTATCATGGTCGACTCCTCGAAGTGGGAAGTCATCGAAGCTGGCCTGAAATGTATCCAGGGCAAGGGGATTGTTAACTCTATCTCGCTCAAGGAAGGCAAAGAGAAATTTGTTGAGCAGGCCAAGCTGATCCGCCGCTACGGTGCAGCCGTGATCGTGATGGCGTTCGATGAAGTGGGCCAGGCTGAAACCCGCCAGCGCAAGCTGGAGATCTGTACCAATGCCTACCGTATCTTGGTCGATGAAGTTGGCTTCCCGCCGGAAGATATCATTTTCGATCCGAATATCTTTGCGGTTGCGACCGGCATCGAAGAGCACAACAACTACGCGGTTGATTTCATCGAAGCGGTAGCCGACATCAAGCGCGATCTGCCCCATGCCATGATTTCTGGTGGCGTCTCTAACGTCTCGTTCTCTTTCCGCGGTAACAATTACGTCCGCGAAGCTATCCATGCCGTATTCCTGTACCACTGTTTCAAGAACGGTATGGATATGGGGATCGTCAATGCTGGTCAGCTTGAAGTGTACGACAACGTACCGGAGAAGTTGCGTGAAGCGGTAGAAGACGTAGTCCTGAACCGCCGTGATGACTCGACAGAGCGCCTGCTGGATATCGCTGCGGAATATGCCAATAAAGGCGTGGGCAAGGAAGACGATGCGTCAGCACTTGAGTGGCGTACCTGGTCGGTAGAAAAGCGCCTTGAGCATGCCTTGGTCAAGGGGATCACCGAGTTTATCGTTGAAGATACCGAAGAAGCTCGACTCAATGCCTCCAAGCCGCTTGAAGTGATCGAGGGGCCGTTGATGGATGGCATGAACGTGGTTGGTGACCTGTTCGGTGAAGGTAAGATGTTCCTGCCGCAGGTAGTGAAGTCTGCTCGGGTAATGAAACAAGCGGTTGCCCACTTGGAGCCTTATATTAACGCTGCGAAACAAGCGGGTGCGACAAACGGTAAGATCTTGCTGGCAACAGTAAAAGGCGATGTCCACGATATCGGCAAGAACATTGTGGGCGTTGTACTCCAATGTAATAACTACGAAATCATCGATCTTGGTGTGATGGTGCCGTGCGAGAAGATCCTTAAGGTCGCCAAGGAAGAGAATGTCGATATCATTGGCCTGTCTGGATTGATTACACCTTCCCTCGACGAGATGGTCCATGTGGCGAAAGAGATGGAGCGCCAAGGCTTCGACCTGCCGCTGTTGATCGGTGGTGCGACGACATCCAAGGCTCACACTGCAGTGAAGATCGAGCAGAACTACAGCCATCCGGTGGTGTATGTAAATAATGCCTCCCGTGCTGTTGGCGTGTGTACCTCGCTGCTGTCTGATGAATTGCGTCCTGCTTTTGTCGAAAAGCTTGATGCCGACTATGTCAGGGTACGTGACCAGCATAGCCGCAAGCGTCCAAAGACCAAGCCGGTTTCCCTGGATGTTGCACGGGCAAACAAGGTCGCGATTGATTGGAATAGTTACACCCCGCCGGCACCTCTGAAATCAGGTGTGCAGGTCTTCGATGACTTCGATGTTGCTACCCTGCGCCAGTATATCGACTGGACCCCGTTCTTTATGACCTGGTCGCTGATGGGTAAGTATCCAGCTATTCTTGACCATGAAGAAGTGGGTGAGGAAGCGCGTCGTTTGTTTAAAGACGCCAATGACTTGCTAGACAGGGTTGAGCAGGAAGGCTTGCTCAAGGCGCGGGGGATGTGTGCTATGTTCCCGGCCAATAGTGTCGGAGATGATATCGAGGTGTACACCGATGAGTCGCGCACTGAAGTGGCCAAGGTACTACACAACTTACGCCAGCAAACCGAGAAACCGAAGGGCTTCAACTACTGCCTATCGGACTACATTGCGCCGAAGGAAAGCGGGAAAGCCGATTGGATTGGTGCCTTTGCGGTCACCGGCGGTATTGGTGAACGTGAGTTGGCCGATGCCTACAAAGCGGCGGGCGATGACTACAATGCGATTATGATCCAGGCCGTGGCCGACCGTTTGGCAGAAGCGTTTGCCGAATACCTGCACGAGCAGGTGCGAAAGGATATCTGGGGCTATTCGCCGGATGAAGATTTGTCCAACGATGATCTGATCCGTGAGAAATACCAAGGGATCCGCCCTGCACCGGGCTATCCGGCATGTCCTGAGCATACCGAAAAAGGGTCGCTGTGGGAGCTATTGCAGGTAGAAGAGACCATCGGTATGTCACTGACGACCAGCTATGCTATGTGGCCGGGTGCGTCTGTCTCGGGTTGGTACTTCTCTCATCCAGACTCGAGATACTTTGCGATCGCCCAGATCCAAGATGATCAGCGTGACAGCTATGCTGATCGCAAGGGCTGGGATTTGGTCGAAGCCGAGAAATGGCTGGGGCCGAACCTCAACGGCTAATAGATTTTCTTCAACAACAAAAAAGGCGCTCATTGAGCGCCTTTTGCTTTTCTACTAATCAGAATCTTATCGGTTTCGTCTTACTCGAACAAACCGTGGTGCAAGACTTTGATCACCTCGCGTGATTCTTCCGTCTTCACTAGGAAGCACAGGTTGTGGGTGCTGGCGCCGAAGCAGATCATGCGTGGGCTGTAGTCATCCAACCGGCTGAATACCTGGGTTGCTGCGCCTGGGGCATCACCAAGCTCGTTACCAATCAGGGCAACCAGGCAAAGGTCTTGCTCGACTTCCACGCGGCAAAGCTTGCTCAGTTGTTCCATTGCCGTTGCAGGCAGGCTTGGCGCGCCGCCACCGGTATCGGTTTGATCCAATGTCAGTGACACGCTGACTTCAGAGGTGGTGATCAAGTCAACTGAAATCTTGTGCTCAGCAAGAATGCGGAATACCTCAGACAAGAAGCCGTAGGCATGGAACATGTTTAGGCTGGTCAGGGTAACCATGGTCTGGTTACAGCGCAGGGCGAGGGCGCGGAACTTAGGCGGCTCGCTCACTTGCTGGCGGATCCATGTGCCGCCTTGTTCAGGCGCCTTGGATGATCCAATGAAGACAGGGATCTGCTGGCGAACTGCTGGCAGCAAGGTCGACGGATGGAGGATCTTGGCACCGAAGTTAGCCATTTCAGAGGCTTCGCTGAAGCTGATTTCGCTTATTGGCTTGGCATTAGCAGTGATACGCGGGTCGGTGGTGTACATGCCCGGTACGTCAGTCCAGATCTCTAGGGTTCCTGCACTGATAGCTTCGGCAACAAGAGCTGCACTGTAGTCACTGCCGCCACGGCCAAGGGTCGTAGTTTCCCCGTTAGCGTCTGAACCGATAAAACCTTGGGAGACGATAACTGTCTCGCCTTCCAGCAATGGCTGGAGCTGGGCATCAGCAAGCTGGCGGATAGTGTCGACTTCCGGGATAGCTTTGCCGAACTGGCTGTCGGTACGCATGACAGAGCGAATATCGAAACGTTGGGCTGTCGCCCCCATTTCGTTAAGAATTTGGGTAAATAAGTGCGTCGACAACAGTTCACCATGGGCAACTAACTGATCGGTCAGTTTGGTCGATGGTGCTTCTGCGGCCTGTTCAGCAAGGCTTGCCACGTTATTGATAAGTTGTTCTATGTGGCCAGTGACAGCATCTGGCTGGGCCAGGTTGTCGATAATATTCTGGTGAATAGAGGTCAATTTATGTAGCCGTTGGGAGCGCTGCTCGTTATCGGCAATTCCGTTTGCAAGTTCAACTAACAGGTTGGTAACGCCGGAACAAGCACTGATCAAAACTACTTTAGCAGCAGGGTTGTCCTTAATGATCGTGGCACTTCGGCTCATGGCGGCATGATCGGCTACGCTAGTACCGCCAAATTTCGCTACGGTTATCGGTGGAGGAATAGTAAAGTTATTTTCGACAAAGCTCACAACGAGTCTCCCAGTATTAAAGAGTATATACGCAATTAACAGGGGGCTCGGGATGGTAGTCCCGACAAAAAAGTCAGGAGAGCAAAAAGGTAAGATGTAAACCGATACAACAACCAGAAGCTCCCCACCTATTCATTACCAGGGTGAATAGGTGACAGCCAGAAGGATTCAACCTTCGTAGCCGATACGCCATGCCCCCTGTCATGTCGTATCTCGGCGTTACTCCCCCTCTCCAGACTGCTTCGGGGTGGGGCCCCGCAATCAAGATACCTGGGTAACGCTCCTCTTCTGTCTTCACCTGAGAAAAACCTTTCCTCAGGATGAACAAAAAACGATCTACATTGAACCGGATTTACAGGTATGTTGTCAATTACATAGAAATAAAATATGCATAAATTTTGCAAAAAATTGTCACAAATAGTGATGGATTCTTTGTGCTAGAAGGTGGTGGCGATTTGGTATAAGCATAATTAGCTCATTGCTGATATAGTCAATCAGTACCTTACAATAACGATTTACTGTCACGCTTACTGCCAGGGAGGAAAACAATAATGACGATTGGTAGCTTCTACCCACCACAGCGAACCCTCATGGGGCCGGGTCCTTCAGATATCTACCCGCAGGTGCTACAGGCCCTGAGCCGCCCAACCATTGGCCACCTTGATCCGCTATTCATCGGCATGATGGATGAGCTCAAGCAACTGCTGCAATACGCTTTCCAAACCCAAAATACCTTTACCATTGCCGTTTCCGCACCGGGCAGTGCCGGTATGGAAGCCTGCTTTGTTAATTTGGTTGAGCCGGGCGATAAGGTGATTGTATGCCGTAATGGTGTGTTTGGTGATCGTATGCGTGAGAATGTCGAGCGCTGCGGTGGTGTTGCCGTGATGGTCGATAACAACTGGGGTGAGCCAGTTGAACCTATCTTGGTCGCCCAAGCACTAGAAAGCAACCCGGATGCGAAAATCGTAGCTTTTGTCCATGCCGAAACCTCAACCGGTGCACTAAGTGATGCTGAGGCAATTGCCAAGCTAGCCCGTGAGCATGACTGCTTGACGATTGTGGATGCAGTAACCTCTTTGGGTGGTGTGCCTTTGCTGGTGGATGAGTGGCAGCTGGACGCGGTCTATTCTGGCAGCCAGAAATGTCTGTCTTGTGTCCCGGGTTTATCGCCACTGACTTTCTCGGAAAAAGCGGTAGCTAAAATTCAGGGCCGTCAGGCACCGGTACAAAGTTGGTTCCTTGATCAGAGCCTAGTACTCGGGTACTGGAGCGGTGAAGGCAAGCGTAGCTATCACCATACTGCGCCGGTTAATAGCCTGTATGCATTACATGAAGCCTTGGTTTTACTGCATAACGAAGGTTTGGAAAATGCTTGGCAGCGCCATAGAGATGCTCATTTAGAGCTCCGTGAGGGCTTGGAGCAGTTAGGGATTGAGTTCGTCGTCGATGAAGCTCATCGCCTGCCTCAGCTTAATGCGGTCTACATTCCTGACGGTATTGATGATGCTGAAGTCAGAAAGACCCTGCTGGAGCGTTACAACCTGGAAATTGGTGCTGGCCTTGGTGCCTTGGCCGGTAAGGCCTGGCGTATCGGTTTGATGGGGTATGCTGCCCGCAGTGAAAATGTCGCCCTGTGCCTGCGCGCACTGGAAACGACGCTGAAGTAATTTCCAATTAACCAGCAAGTTAACAAAAAATGGCTACCGTTAGGTAGCCATTTTTATTTGTGTCGATAATCAAGGGGCCTCCGGCCCTTCTTCTGGTGGCGCTAAGGCCGCTGGCGCTGTAAAGGCATGGCCAGGGTAAAGGTACTGGGCCTCATCCAATATTTGTGCAGCTTGTTCTTGTTGCCCCAGTTGTCCATGTGCCGTGATCAGGTTCTGGTATAGATCCGGGCGCGGCCACTGTTTGGCTTTATTCTGGGCCCAATTGATGTACTCCTGAACCAGAGCCGGGTTATCACTGGCAATGCCAAGCTGCAGTTGGGTAAGGTGCAAATCCCACTCAAACCGGTCTTTCCATGCCCATGGGTTGTTGACTCGGAGCAGGTAGTCCACATTGGCCGGTTGGCTGGTTTCATATTTGGTCAACTGGGCACCTGAATAGAGGGTCGTCGCCATAAACCCGGTGGTGGCGAGTGGGACGGTCAGTACCAGTGCCCGTATCGAGAGGATGTAGTCCATCCGCTTTTTGTAGTATTTGGCCGTTAGGTTATCGACCCAATAAATAAGCAGGATGAATATGACCCAGTGCACCAGGGAGTGGTAGAACGGGTACTCCAATTGGGAGTGCAAGACGATGGGGAAGAACAAGCCAATCAGAGCTAGCTGAGTACCATCCCGTGCTTTCTTTATCTTCAGGAAAACGGCTGCCGCGGCTGCCAATAACGCCAACAGGGGAACAATGCCTCCTTCAGCAGCCCAGAAGATCAGTTCGTTATGCGGGTGGGTGAGGGCTGCCATCCCTGCTGGGCTGTCTGGGTTATCGTGATGCCATCTTGCCGTTTGGGTGATGTAGCTGACTTCAAACGTGCCGTAGCCGTAGCCGGTCAATGGTTGGTTGAGGAACATCTCGGCCGCCTGAGGAATATGCATTGCGCGAGCACTCACCAAGCTCAAGCGGTTTTCCTGTGGGGACCAACCTGTTGAACTATTGATATGCCAGGAAACACTGAGCCCCAGTACTATCATCAATAACCACATTCGCCATTGTGCCTTGGCTGCAAAACGGCGCAGGTATGGAATAAGGAGTACGGTCCCGACAACGGCGCCAAGCCAGCCAGTGCGCGAGCTCAGTACGACAAGGATTGGTAGGGTGACTACAGGAGTCAGCAGTAGGAAGCACTGCTGCCAACTCCACTTACCCCGGTACATCGGGATACGTGCCAGCAGGTAACCAGAGAGCACTATGCCGGTAGCGAGGAAGCTGGCCATGACGTTAGGCTGCTGGAAAATACCATAAGGGCGGTTGGCTATGGTGTCATAACCGATAGGGTTGCCGGGCTCGAGGAGCATGAATTGTACCCAGCCAAAGCCTGATTGGATCCAGACCGCGGCAAGGACAAACCACAACATGCGTTGGCGCTGCTTGTGGTTGAACGAGAATTGCTGCAAACCGACGAAAAACAGCAGGCCGGCCCACAGGCCCAATAGCCGGGGGAGGCTTTGGCTCGTGTCGGCGCTGGGATAAAACACAGGGAGTGTCAGCAATACACAGCAAACAGCAAGGACAATAGTCAGCCGCGAGTAGCGCCACACCCGTTGACGGCAAATTTCCAGCAGGCCAAAAGCGATGGTAAAGCTAAATGGGATCCAGCTCATGGCATTGAATGATAGCTCAAGGCCTGAACCACCAGGATTATGCTGGAAGTAGTGCATGGCAAGCAGGAATAAGATCCCGAGTGACACCAAGAAGGGCTTGATCATCGGCTTGCTGATCCCTTTCTCGGCAAGGTTGGTGCCTTTTACGTATAACACTGTCATGGTGGTTGTGTTGGATCCCACTGTCTTAATCAAACAAAACCGGGCTTGGTTGCAAGCCCGGTATATCGTCATCGGTTAGGTTGCCAGAGCTATTGTACTGGCGTTCACTCTGGCAGCAAAGGCTTGAGGAAGCGGGCAGTGTGCGAACCTGAGATCTGTGCCACCTGTTCAGGTGTACCGGTTGCAATGATTTCACCGCCACCGCTACCGCCTTCGGGACCAAGGTCGATGATCCAGTCCGCTGTTTTGATAACATCGAGGTTATGTTCTATCACCACAATGGTATTGCCGTGGTCACGTAGGCGGTGCAGCACATTGAGCAACTGCTGGATATCATGGAAGTGTAGGCCGGTTGTCGGTTCATCCAAGATATACAGGGTTTTACCGGTATCGCGCTTGGAGAGTTCGCGTGCCAGTTTGACCCGCTGCGCTTCACCACCAGACAGGGTGGTAGCGGCTTGGCCGAGGCGGATGTAGGACAGGCCGACATCAATCAGGGTCTGCAGTTTTCGCGCAATAGCCGGTACCGCATCGAAGAACTCGCGGGCATCTTCTACCGTCAGCTCCAGCACCTCGTCGATGGTCTTGCCCTTGTAGCGTACCTCAAGGGTTTCACGGTTGTAGCGCTTACCCTTACAGGCATCACACGGTACATAGACATCCGGAAGGAAGTGCATCTCTACCTTGATAACACCATCGCCCTGACACGCCTCACAGCGGCCACCCTTGACGTTGAAACTGAAGCGGCCCGGCTTGTAGCCACGCGAGCGTGATTCCTGGGTACCGGCAAACAATTCACGGATTGGGGTGAAGATCCCAGTATAGGTCGCAGGGTTAGAGCGTGGCGTACGGCCAATTGGGCTCTGGTCGATATCAATGACTTTGTCGAAATGCTCGAGATCCTGGATTTCACGATACGGCGCAGCCTGACCCGATGTTGCACCGTTGAGTTGGTGGTGCGCTATCTGGAAGAAGGTATCGTTGATCAGGGTCGACTTGCCTGAGCCGGACACCCCGGTGATACAGGTAAGCAGGCCAACAGGGATTTCAACATCGACGTCTTTGAGGTTATTGCCCGTTGCACCCAGTAGCTTGACGGTTTTCTCAGGATCCATCGCTACACGCTGCTCCGGTACTGCGATGCATTTCTTACCGCTGAGGTACTGGCCCGTCAATGAGTTATCGTTGGCGACGATATCAGCCAGCTTACCTTCGGCAATCACGTTACCGCCGTGGACACCGGCTCCCGGGCCGATATCGATAACATGGTCGGCCATGCGGATAGCATCTTCGTCGTGCTCAACCACGATAACGGTATTCCCGAGATCGCGCAGGTGGGTCAGGGTCTTGAGCAGGCGCTCGTTGTCACGCTGGTGGAGGCCGATCGATGGCTCGTCCAGTACGTACATTACACCGACCAGGCCGGCACCGATCTGGCTGGCCAGGCGGATACGCTGGGCTTCACCGCCGGACAGGGTCTCGGCGCTGCGGGACAAGTTGAGGTAGTTGAGGCCGACATTGACCAGGAAGCTCAACCTGTCATTGATCTCTTTGAGGACTTTCTCGGCGATTTTGGCCTTTTGCCCAGTCAGAGCCAATTGGTTGAAGAAATCCATCGCTTCACTGATGCTCATCTCGCTCACGGTTGGTAGCGTAGTGTCAGCGATGAAAACGTTGCGTGCCTCGAGGCGCAGGCGGGAGCCACCACAACTGCTACATGGCTTGGTCGAGACAAACTTGATCAGATCTTCGCGTACCGAGTTGGATTCGGTCTCGCGGTAGCGGCGCTCCATGTTGTTGAGGATCCCCTCAAACGGATGGCGGCGTACCGTGATGTCACCCCGGTCATTGATGTACTTGAATTCAATCTCTGTCTTGCCCGAGCCGCTAAGGATCACGTTCTGGATTTTCTTTGGCAGGCTATCGAATGGTGCTTCGACATCGAAGCCATAATGTTCGGCCAGCGACTTGAGCATCTGGAAATAATAGAAATTACGTTTGTCCCAGCCACGGATCGCCCCGCCAGATAGGCTTAGTTCACCATTTTGTACCACCCGATCAGGGTCGAAGAACTGCTGGACACCCAAGCCGTCACAGGTGCCACAGGCCCCGGCCGGATTGTTGAACGAAAACAGGCGAGGCTCCAGTTCCTGCATACTGTAGCCACAGTGCGGGCAGGCAAAGTTGGCTGAGAATACGATCTCTTCATGCTCGCCGTCGGTCATAGGGCTGACAACAACGTTACCACCTGAAAGTTCCAGGGCGGTTTCGAACGATTCTGCCAAACGCTGCTGTAGGTCGTCACGGACCTTGAAGCGGTCGACGACCACTTCGATAGTGTGCTTCTTATGGAGCTCCAACGTCGGTGGATCAGACAAGTCACATACCTCACCATCGATACGGGCACGGATATAGCCTTGTGCAGCGAGGTTGGCCAAGGTCTTGACGTGCTCACCCTTACGTTCTTTGACGATAGGGGCGAGTAGCATCATCTTGCTGCCTTCTGGCAACTCAAGCACCTTGTCGACCATCTGGCTGACGGTTTGGGCGGCCAACTCAACATGGTGGGTCGGGCAACGTGGTTCACCGACACGGGCGTAGAGCAAACGCAGGTAATCGTAGACCTCGGTAATGGTACCGACGGTTGAGCGCGGGTTGTGTGAGGTCGACTTCTGCTCGATGGAAATTGCCGGTGATAGCCCCTCGATATGGTCGACATCCGGTTTTTCCATCAATGATAGAAACTGGCGGGCATAGGCCGAGAGCGATTCGACGTAGCGGCGCTGTCCTTCGGCATACAGGGTATCGAAAGCCAGAGACGACTTTCCCGAGCCTGACAGGCCGGTGATAACAATCAGCTGATCCCGAGGCAGCGTGAGGGAAATGTTCTTGAGGTTATGGGTACGGGCACCCCTGACTTCAATGTTATCCATATCGATGAGCTTTATTGACTAATTTATGACTGCGGCATTATTGCACAGGGCTCAGGGCCTTGAAAGAAAAAGCTGTATAAAAACACAGTGAGCTGGTTATAATAGCACCATTATATGTTGCTTGCTCGCGCTGTTGTTTGCTTCCAAATACTCAGTTTAAGCCCTATTCGATCAGGGGCGAAGCATGATAGACTTCGCGATTAAGTATAAACTTTCAATAACGGTCGCTGGCCTTTCCCAGCACCGGTAATGAGATCGGAGTGAACTATGGCCAGTCGTGGCGTAAACAAAGTTATCCTAGTCGGTAACTTGGGTAATGATCCAGAAATCCGTTACATGCCAAGTGGTGGTGCAGTAGCCAATATTACCATTGCCACCTCTGAAAGCTGGCGTGACAAGAACACTGGTGAACAGCGCGAGAAAACTGAATGGCACCGTGTGGCGCTATTTGGCAAGCTAGCTGAAGTAGCTGGTGAGTACCTGCGCAAAGGTTCTCAGGTATACATCGAAGGTCAACTGCAGACGCGTAAGTGGCAGGACCAAAGTGGCCAGGACCGTTTCACAACAGAAGTTGTGGTTCAGGGCTTCAACGGTGTAATGCAAATGCTTGGCGGTCGTCAGGGCGGCGGTCAGGGTATGGGCGCACCTATGGGTGGCGGTCAGCAGCAGCAACAAGGTGGTTGGGGCCAGCCTCAGCAACCAGCAGCAGCACCTCAGCAGAACTTTGCTCCGCAGCAACAGCAACAGGCTCCACAACAGCAGGCTGCTCCTCAGCCTCAGTACAACGAGCCACCAATGGATTTCGACGACGATATCCCGTTCTAAGCACTTGCTGTGTTGTTCGGTCGTTGACCAAGATATTAAGCCTCGCTGTTGCGGGGCTTTTTATTGCCTGCTAATTGCTGCCAGCTAGCTTTGGGCTGGGTTGGACTTGGCCTTGATAAAATCGATGAACAGCTTGGTTTTGACGTGGTTGTAGTCAAGCTTGGGGTAGTAGGCATAGGCTGAATTAACAGGTTGTTTTAGCTCAGGTAACACTGGCACCAAAAGGCCTTTGCTCAGCTCTCGCTTGACCGTATTTTCACCTGAAAGGATTATCCCCATACCGGCAACAGCCGCTGCCACCAGTGCCTCGGGGTTCTGGGTGGTGAGATTTCCCTTTAGCCGCAACCTGACATCATTTTCGAACATGTGTTCTTGTTCGTGGCCATGGGTGCCGTACATCAGGCAGTTGTGCTGCGCCAATTGCTCCGGGTTTTCAATGAGTGGCTTGCCTTCCAAATAGGAGGGGGAGGCATAGAAGCCATTGCTGTAGTTGAACAGCTTGGTCGCAATGTAGCTTGATGAATTGAAGTCGGCCAATTCCTTACTGATAAACACATCTAGGTTGAGATCCGGCAGTTGGCCTGGAGTAATGGTATGTAGCTCGACCTGGATATTGGGGTACTCCTCGATAAACTCGGCCAGGTAGTTGACCAGCAAGCGGCTGCCAACGGCCAGCGGCGCACCTATCCGCAATACCCCACTGACTTCCCCGTAGGTAGAGGTCGTCTCTGCCAACATCTGGTGCCAATCATCCAACAGGCGTGCGCTGCGCTGGTAGAAAAGGCGTCCGGCATCGGTCATGGTTAGGCTGCGGGTGGTCCGCTTGAGTAACTGTACGCCGAGCTGCTTTTCCAGCCACGCCAAGCGCTTGGATAATGCCGAGCTGGAAGTGTTGAGCTTGGTAGCGGCCTGGGCAAGAGAGCCCTGATCGACAACAGTGACAAAGCTTTTGGTGCAGGTGATCCAATCCATGTTTGTTAATTACCCTATAGCGCTGGTGGGAGAGCTGAAGATACCGACTTCCCTACATTACCATGAGTTTATGCGCTGTTCAGACTGTTTCTGACTCAACTGGAGTTTAAGAAATTGTTAATTTGTCGACTTTAGCACTGACAGTATGATCGATTGAATGGTATTTTGCTTGCAACAGACGTCCGTGCCTGAGCCTGGTAATAATCATCTATGGCTAGGTATCTATTTGACTAAAAGAGTTTTTTTGGCTGCTTATGAGAAAAGCTTCAGGGATGCGGTTAACAAACCGCCTAGTTGCCTTTGTCACATTAATTGTTATTTGTGCCATTTTCGTCATTTTTATTGGCGGGGCGGTGAGTTTTCGCAAGTTAGGACAAGACTACCTGACCCATTATCTTGATGGTGTGGTGGAAGTGATCGATCAGGAGTTGGCCGATCCCCAAGGATCGCAAGCCATCTCCCGCTGGCTCCCCAAACTGCTGAAAGCCAGTAATGTGGTAGAGCTCGAGGTCGGCAGTAGTGCCGGGGTAGTCTATGCCTTCGAGGGGCTGCAGCCTTTGTCGGACCGCAGCATCCTGCATGAGAGCCGTTACGAACTTGAACATAATCCTGGTTTCACCGTCACGATGAAATCTATCCCGCCTTATACCGAGTTTACTTACTCCATCGGGGCGATGTCGTCGATAAGCTTGGCGATTGCCATCATTATCCTGGGATTGGTGTGGGGAATGGACTGGTTGCGGCGACAGTTGCATGGTTCTGAATTGCTCGAGCATCGCGGCCGTTTGATATTGGCTGGCCGGGTCGAAGAAAACGAAGTGGGTGACGAACAGGAGTGGCCGGCAACGGCCAGTTTGGCACTCGACAAAATGATTGCCGAGCTCAAAGATGCCCGCCAGGAGAGGAGCCGATTCGATACCTTTATCCGAACCCATACATTCCTTGACCAGTTAACGGGTGCAGCTAACCGGGTATTGTTTGATAGCCGTTTGCAGTCGATGCTGCAGGATCAAGAGACTCATGGTGCAGTGATCCTAATTCGGATCACCGACTGGGAAGAACTGCTGGCAGACAAGGGCAAAGCCGAGGCGGATGAATTGATCCAGGATGTCGGCGGGATCTTGTCGAACCTGATCCAGCGTTATCCTGATACCGTGCTGTCACGTTATTTCGATGCCGAGTTTGCCATATTGCTGCCGCAGCAACCGGCCAAAGAGGTCAAACAATTTAGCAATTCGCTGATGAATGCGCTGGATAGGCTTTCGCCGCCGGCACCGTTGGAGCCGGATAACTGGTGCCATATCGGTGTGACTTACTGTGCCAGTGGCGAGCGCCGTGGCCGGATCATGGATGAGGCGGATATGGCCCTGCGCAGTGCCCAATTGCAAGGCTCAAACAGTTGGTATGCGTTCAAGAAAGATCAGCAGTTCGAAGATGCCCGGGGCAGTGTTCGCTGGCGGACTTTGCTGGACGACATTTTCAGCAGTGGCGGTCCAGTGATGTACCAGCAGTCGGTCCAGTTGGTCGATGGTACTCCGCTGCACAGGGAGTTGCTATCGAGGATCAGGGATGAAAATGGCATGTTGATCAAAGCGTCGCGCTTCCTGACGGCGGTTGAGCAGGTCGGTTTTAATGCCCGTATGGATCAATGTGTGGTGACCAAGGCATTGCATATGCTCAAGAGCGAGCCGATCACCGAGTCGATTTCGGTGAACCTGAGTGTTGAGGCGTTGCTTGAGAAAAGCTTTGTTAAGTGGTTGCGAGATGAACTGTTGCAGACCCCGCGTACGGTGCTCAACCGATTGTCATTTGAAGTGCCTGAAGGGGGATTGGTCAAGCATCTCGATGCCATGCGCCCAGTAACCCGAATGCTGGTTGGGCTTGGCTGTAAGCTAGTGGTTGATCAGGCAGGGCGGACCATTGTCAGTACCCACTACATCAAAGATATCCGCGCAGATTACATTAAGCTGCACCGCAGTTTGGTACGCGAAATCAACTTGCGACAGGAAAACCAGTTATTCGTTAGAAGCATGCTTGGCGCCTGTGCCGACTCCGATGTCCAAGTGATAGCTGTCGGGGTAGAAAATGCGCAGGAGTGGCAGGTTCTCAAGCAGTTAGGCGTAAACGGTGGGCAAGGACGTTACTTTTCCCCTGAGATCTCAACAGAGCATGATCCTGCTGGTAATAATAACTCACGGAAATTGTTTGGAAAAAATACAAACTAGAGCAAAAAAATACTATTCATAATGGGAATTATCATTATAATGGTCAAAATATTGACACATGCAGTCAAGAGTTCTATGCACCTGCAATATTTCCTGATTTAAGCCAGTTAATCCCAAGAAGCCTGAAATGATAATAAATAAATTGTTTAGGAAGAAGACACATTCTCCTGCGGTGGGAATGGCCCTGTTCGCCGATACCGTGGCCTTGGTTTATCAGGAAGGTAAGACATGGGCAACTGACGAGCAGGCTGTTTCTGGTGTTGCCGGGTGGGCGGGTGCGATTCGCTCACTGGTTGAAAAACACCAGCTCAAGGGGGCGGAGATACGACTGGTATTGGGCCATGGCTTATACCAGAGCATGTTGATCGATAAACCAGAGCTGCCACGGGAAGAGTACCCGACCGCCTTGCCATTTTTGGTCAAAGAGCTGGTCAATGAATCACCGATGGAGCTGGTGGCGGATGGCTTTGTTGCCCCACTCAAAGATCGCCTACAGGCATTTTCAACCCAGAGAAAGCAGGTTGAACAGTTAGAGAAAGCCTGTCGAGAGGTGGGGTGTGAGCTACTGTCGGTATCTGCCGAAGAGGTCGTATGGGGGCAGCTAACCGCCTTTGAAAGAAGCCAATTGGTGCTTCACCGCCGAGGCAAAACCAATCTGCAATTGTCCGCATTCAAACATCAGGTACTGTGCTTCCAACGTCAGCTTCGTGGCTTCAGTGTGCCATTACTGGCAAAGGATGATACCCAATCACTAGAGAAAAACTTACAGCTTGATGGGTTGGCGCTGGAGCTACAGCGCTCGCTGGACTTCTTAAGTGCCCAGTTGCGTGATGCTCCTATCACGCAGTTGCTGATCTCTTGTGATGACGATGATGACAGCGAGCTAGCCCAAGCGCTTAGCCAGCGCCTCAACGTCAACGTTGAGCCGGTGACACCTTCCCATCCTAGTTTGGCAAGTAATGCCGTACGTGTTGCCTATTGTGCGGTGATTGAGCCTAACCATGTCGGGATTAATTTTTACAGTGATGCCCTAAAGCCAAAACTTGAACTGTTGACCCTGCCCAATATTGTCATGAGCTGGGCGGCTATCACAGTGATATTAGGGGCATTGGCTGGTTGGTTTAGCTGGCAGGGTTACCAACAACAGCAAGAACTGGCAGCGGATAAGCAGCGGTTGCAGCAAAAGACCGCCGAGGTTGAGCAGGCCAAGGCAGCTTTGGCTAAACACTTGCCGAGCCAAATCAAAGTGGATGTGGCCCATGGTCTAGAACAGCACCTGGCCGACAAGCGGGCAGCGCTGGAAGCGATTGCTTTGCATGACAGCAGTTTGCAGGTCGGTTATGCCGGAATGATGCAGCAATTATCGTCAGCGGCGAGTGGCGATATTTCAGTACAGCACCTGAAAGTCAAAGGGCCGCAGCTCAACCTTGAAGGACTGGCACGCACACCGGATGCCGTGCCGGCTTGGCTGCAGGAGTTCAAGCGATACCCATCGCTGTCGGATCGCCGCTTCAAACTGATGTCTTTGGGCAGGAACAAACAGAACATCGTGACCTTCAAGTTGTTGGCAGAGCGAAACCAGCCCGCCGTACCAACAGGTACCCAAGGAGTCGCCCAATGAACCAGTGGCAGACACTATGTGACAAATTTGAATTGCTGACCAAGCGTGAGAAATGGCTGATTGCCCTTTCGGGGTGGATAGGCCTGCTGTTTGTCGGCTTTGTTGCCATTATTGAACCCCAGATAAAAGCGGTTGATGCTGCCAAAGGGCAGTTGCAATCCGTCAAGAATGCGTTGATCACCAACAGTAATCAGCTACTGGTGATGCAGCGCAAGCTCAAGGGCGATCCTGATGCGGAAATCGATGAACAGATCATCTTGCTGGAGCAGGAAAATGCCGATCTCGATGAGCAGTTGGATGGCCGTGTATCGAGCTTGGTGACCCCGGTACAGATGTCGGCGCTGATGGAAAAAGTGCTTCAGCATTCACGTAAGCTCAAGTTGCTGTCGCTGGAATCACTACAACCAGTTCAGTTGGTTGGCGGGGAAGATAAAGGTTATTACATCCACCCTGTCAGGCTGAGCCTGCGAGGCCGCTATTTTGATTTGATTAGTTACCTCGAGCAATTAGAGGCGCTACCGGTCCAGTACTACTGGCGCAGTTTGGATTACAAAGTGGATAACTACCCTTGGGCCGATATCCAGTTGGAAGTCTACACACTCGGGGTAAGCGAGGACTTTATTGGTGGTTAGATTAGCAGCGATAGCCATGGCATGGCTAATGATGGCACTGGTACCGGTACAGGCAGCGCAGGATCCGACAGCGCCTTTGGGCTGGCAGGCGCCAGCGGTCAAGTCTAGTCCGTCACGGGCACGCCTGCCGCAGTTGCAGGGCATTTTTTGCGATCAGGATGGCCAGGCATGCCGGGCGATTCTTAACAGTGTGTCTGTCGGGACCGGCGGGCGGATCAGTGGTTATACCTTGAGCCAAGTGACAGATGATTACGTCATCTTGCAACGGGGTGGTCGGCAGTGGCGACTAGATATGTTCGCCGATAACGTAAAGTCAGAGTAGAACAATAAGTGGTAAACATGCGTGGATTAATTGTAGCTGTTGTCATAGCTTCCCTGGCAGGATGCTCGACCAATATGGGACACCGTGATCCGGTGGAAGTGAAAGGTGCCCTGAATCAGGCCGCCAACGAAGCGAACAGCAGGCCGTTGATGGATTTGCCGACAGCGGTAAGCAACGATTTGATGCCTGGCCTTGATGGTATGGACTATGCCAGCCAGACAGTGCTTGAAAAGCGCTTCAGGGTCAACGCCCGCAATGTTGAAGCCAAGGCTTTCTTCGGTAGCCTAGTGAAAGGGACGCCTTTCAATATGGTGATCCACCCTGAGGTCCAGGGGCGTATTTCCCTGACTTTGCGTGATGTGACGCTAGATGAAGTCTTGTCTGTGGTCTCTGATATCTACGGGTACAACACCACCCGCAAGGGCAATATCATTCAGGTTTTCCCTGCGACCCTGCGTACCGAAGTGATCCCGGTTGACTACCTACAGTTGCAGCGTAGGGGTGTTTCCCTGACCACGCTGACAACAGGCTCGATTACCAATAGCGATACTGGCAACTCGGGTAGTTCAAGCAATAGCTCGAACAGCAGCAATAACAATAGTAACAACAGCGGTAATAACAACAGCTCAAGCACGACCACAGGTGGTACTACGATCCAGACCACGTCGGAAAGTGATTTCTGGGCCCAGCTAGAGAAAGCGGTACAGGCCATGATCGGTAGCGGCCAGGGACGCAGTATTGTTGTTTCGCCTCAGGCGAGCTTGATCTCGGTCCGTGCGTATCCGAACGAATTGCGTGAAGTAAAAGAATTCCTCGGCGTTTCCCAGAAGCGCCTTAAGCGTCAGGTGGTACTTGAAGCCAAGATCATGGAAGTCACCTTGAGTGATGGCTACCAGCAAGGGATCAACTGGAGCAATATCACCAAGAGCATCGGCGGCACAGATATTATTTTCGGCCGCGGAAGTATCACAGATGCCAATGGCAATATTCCAACCTTACCGGGTGCAGACCCGATTGCTGCGCTATTGGGCGGTCAGACCAACATTACTATCTCTGACGGTAACTTCGATGCGGTGCTGAGCTTCCTTGATACCCAGGGTGATCTAAACGTGCTATCTAGCCCACGTGTCACTGCGGCGAATAACCAGAAAGCAGTGATCAAAGTCGGTAGTGATCAGTACTTTGTCACTGATGTATCGGGCGGTGAGGTTAACAGCGATGGTGGCACGGCTTCGCCAGATATTGAGCTGACGCCATTTTTCTCCGGTATTTCTTTGGATGTGACTCCACAAATCGGTGATGAAGGCAGTGTCTTGCTCCATGTTCACCCTGCGGTTATCGATGTTGAAACTGAAGTACGCGACATTGCCCTAGGTGAGACTTTTGGTACTTATCAGCTACCACTGGCCAAGAGCTCTATCCGTGAGTCTGACTCGGTGATCCATGCCCGCTCTGGTGATGTGGTGGTGATCGGTGGTCTGATGAAATCTGCAACGACCGATCAAGTCTCAAAAGTCCCGTTATTGGGTGATGTACCTATGCTAGGCCACTTGTTCCGTAACGTGAACAAGCTGCAGACCAAAACCGAATTGGTGATCTTGCTGAAACCGACAGTCGTTGGTGAGCAGACCTGGCAACAGGAAGTGGAACGTTCTCGCGCCTTGATCAACGAGTGGTTCCCTGAAGAGGGCTAAACCATGTACCTCGAGCATTTCGGCATGGTGTCGGCGCCATTTGGCCTGACACCCAACACTCATTTTTTCCATGCCTTGCCGCCGCATCTGGAGGCGATTGATACCACCTTGGCGGCGCTGGATATGGGCGAGGGGATCATTCAGATCGCTGGGGAAGTGGGCACGGGGAAAACCCTCGTGTGCCGGATGCTGATCAATCAACTTCCCGAGCAGTTCGAGCTTGCCTACCTGCCGACGCCGGCTGAGAGTGGTTCTGCACTACGGGTGGCTTTGTCTCGTGAATTGGGACTGGAAGGCAAGGGCGATAACAGTCAGTTGGCAGATAGTTTGCAACAGGCACTACTGTCACGCAAGGCGGCAGGCAAAACCGTGGTGGTGATCATTGATGAAGCCCAGGCCTTGCCCGATGATGCCCTAGAGGCTATCCGCCTGTTGGGTAATCTGGAAACTGAGCAGGAGAAGCTGTTGCACATTGTGTTACTGGGCCAACCTGAGCTTGATAAACAATTGGCGAGGCAAGAACTGCGTCAGTTCCGCCAGCGGATCACTTTCCGTAGTGAACTAAGACCCCTAAACCTGGCTGAAACCATCGCCTATATCGAGCATCGATTACAGACCGCAGGCGTCCAAAAAGAGGTGTTTGCCTTACCACAGGGCAAGGCAATATGGCAGGCCAGTGATGGCATTCCAAGACTGATTAACCAACTGTGTCACAAGGCGTTGATCGCCGCATACAGTGAAAACAAATTAATGGTTGGACGTGATGAGGTGCTAGTGGCAATCCGCGATACCTTGGGCGCACGCCAGCCAAGATGGACATACCCGGTGCTGTGGGGATGGCAATAGATCATGAGTGAACTGAATAAAAAACTGAGCGCGCTAAGCCGCAAGCAGGGCCAGCAAAATGGCATGGCGTACAGTGATATCAAACCGGCAACGATAAAACCGGTGAAGCAAGCAAACTTGAAACCATGGGCAGCACTGGGCGTATTAAGCCTAGGTGCTGTGATGGGGATTGGTGGCTGGCAATTGTGGCAGAGCGAGGAGCCTGTGAGTGAAGTCGTTAAGGCGGTTAGCCCTGTAGCGACGGCAGAAGCCGCTTCGCCCTCATTCGCAGCAGAAGCTCCGTCTATCGCAAAAGCTGAAGTTGATAAAACAGAGATCAAAGTGGCTGAGCCTCAGGTTGTAGCCAATATACCCACGCTGGAACAAAAGGTTATCGAGCAGGAGCCAGCCAGTAAACCGGTTGAGATAAAAGCATCTGTTGTAACTAAACCAGAAACCAAAACGAAACCCGCTCCCACGGTCTCAGCACCAAAAGCAGTGACGCCAACAATCACGGCATCTAAAGCGCCACAACAAAAAGTCGCAACAGCACCGGTAGTGAAGGCAGCGAGTTCTCAGCCAATGAATCCAGCCGTGACAACTGATACTGTTGATGGGCTCCAGCAAAGTAACGAGATCGTCATAGAGGACGGTGACGAGAGCTTGATGATAGAAACCGTTGAGCTTGATTCAGGTCAGCTGGCCCAAATCGAATACAAGCGAGCAGAGAAAGCGCTTAAAGAGGGCGATAGCCGCAAGGCCATTGGTTATCTGGAGTCGGCTGTTAAATACAACCCTCAGTGGGTCACAGCCCGCCAGAAGTTAGCTGCATTGTATTACGGCAGGGGTGATTCGCGCCGTGCGATCACTACGTTGCAGCAAGGGTTAGTCTTGGACACTCATCAGCCGGATTTGCGCCTGACAATGGCTAAGCTATTGCTCAATGAATCACAGCAGCAGGCCGCACTGAATGTATTGAGCCAGATGCCTTCTTATACCCATAGCGGTTATTTGGCGATGCGTGGGGCGCTGGCTCAGCAGCTTAACCAAAATGATCTGGCCCTTAGCAGTTACCAAAACCTAGTGAAAGCGGAACCTTATGATGGCCGATGGTGGTTAGGGCTTGGAGTGGCGCTAGAGCGAGGGCAAGAGTTGGAGCAGGCAGAAGAAGCCTACCAACAAGCCCTGCGGATGGGACAGATTTCAGGTGAGACGCAACAATTTATTCGCCAACGTCTGGCGGTGCTGGCAAATAGTAAGGGGTAACCATGGCACTTCGACTACGTAAACGCCTCGGCGACCTGTTGATAGAAGAGGGGATTGTTTCTCAGGATATGCTTGAGCAGGCGCTGGACAACCAGCAATCAACCGGCCGTAAGCTGGGTGATACCCTGATCAGTATGGGATTCCTGAGCGAGCAGCAGATGCTGCAGTTCCTTTCCCGTCAATTGGACATCCCTTTAGTGGATCTTAACCGCCTGACGGTCGACACCAATGCAGTCGCCTTGCTGGCTGAAGTCCATGCCCGCCGCCTGCGAGCCTTGGTGATCAGTGAACATGACGGCATGGTACGGGTTGCCATGAGTGATCCGGCAGACTTGGCGGCACAAGAAGCCGTCTACGATCAGCTAGGCCAATACCGCATTGAGTTGGTGATTGCCTCTGAGCGCCAACTGATTACCGCCTTTGACCGCTATTACCGCCGTACTCAGGAAATCGTCTCGTTCGCCGAGCAGTTGCAAGCTGAGCACCAGCACCATTCTGAGTATGCTTTTGGCTTGGACGACAACGACAATGATGAAGTCACCGTCGTTAAGCTTATCAACTCGCTGTTTGAGGATGCGATCCAGGTTGGCGCGTCGGATATCCATATCGAGCCGGATAGCGATGTGCTCCGTATTCGCCAGCGAATAGATGGCGTACTGCATGAAACCCTGCTTAAAGAATCGGGTGTGGCATCGGCGCTGGTTCTGCGCTTGAAATTGATGGCGAGCCTGGATATTTCCGAGAAGCGCTTGCCGCAGGATGGCCGTTTCAATATGTCGGTACGTGGTCAGTCGGTCGATGTGCGTCTGTCGACCATGCCGGTCCAGCATGGCGAGTCGGTGGTGATGCGTTTGCTTAACCAGTCGGCGGGGATCCTCAGCCTTGAGCAGGTTGGCATGCCGGAAGATATCTTGCTGCGCTTCCGTCGCCAACTGCGCCGGCCGCACGGCATGATTCTGGTTACCGGCCCGACGGGATCGGGCAAGACAACCACCTTGTACGGCGCGCTTAGCGAATTGAACCAACCGGGCAAGAAACTGATCACCGCCGAAGACCCGGTGGAATATCGCTTGCCACGGGTTAACCAGGTACAGGTTAACAGCAAGATAGGCCTCAATTTCTCATCGATTCTGCGTACTTTCCTGCGTCAGGATCCCGATATCATCCTAGTCGGTGAGATGCGCGATCAGGAAACCGTCGAAATTGGTTTGCGCTCCGCCCTAACCGGTCACTTGGTTCTTTCTACCTTGCACACCAATGATGCGGTAGACAGTGCCCTGAGGATGATTGATATGGAAGCGCCGGGTTACCTAGTTGCCAGTGCCGTACGTGCGGTGTTGGCCCAGCGCCTGGTTCGCCGGGTCTGTAAAGATTGTGCAACAGAGCATGAAATAGAGCCGGACAAACAGCAATGGCTAATGGCTCGCTTCCCGCACCTAACCGAAACAACTTTCCGCAAAGGACGAGGCTGCCAGACCTGTAACTTCACCGGTTACCGTGGCCGTATCGGGGTGTTCGAGCTACTGGAAATGCGCCCGGATATGATGGATGCGCTGCGTGCTGGTGATGCGGTTCACTTCAGTCAGATTGCCCGTCAGTCTCAGGGGTATAAGCCCCTCATTGAGTCAGCAATGGAGTTGGCACAGCAAGGCGTTACCAGCCTTGATGAAGTGCTGCTACTTGGCGAAGGCGATGAACACAACAGCTATGTGTTGTAACGGCGGGTAGGGGCTTTTAGGGGTATAGC